>CAYIPF010000037.1:0-6967 GCA_964365285.1 uncultured Candidatus Saccharibacteria bacterium
ACATGGCATCCGGTAGAATTTCCGCTTGAACCGATTGTCCCGACCGTTTGAGCTTGAAATATACGCTGACCAACACTCACATCAACCGTGCGCATATGAGCATAGAGCGTTTGCGTTCCATTTTCATGTGAAATAACCGCATATCGCCCATATCCTCCGTTCCATCCCGAAGAACGGGCGATAAGAACCGTGCCTTCAGCAGACGCCATGACAGGAAGGTCGCAGGAATTGGCAAGATCAACGCCGTTGTATCCGTGAATGCCGTGAGGATTTGCTTTTGTAGCTCGCGCGTTTCTCCCGCCAATGATTGGACGAAAATAATATCCGCTCAATTCTGGTAATCCAGCAAAACGGGAAACGCTTAAGCGAGGGGCTGGCATGGATGGAGTTAAAATCTCCTGAACCTCGCCGTCAGGAATAATAACCTCGCTCCCAATCACCAGTTCCTCACCGATCCCAAAACCGTTAAACTGCGCGATTTCTTGGCTTGAACCCTTAAATTTCTTTGCGATTGACTCAATCGTGTCTCCCTTTTTAACAATATATTGAACGCCCGAAACCGGCAAAATAACAAGTGTATCGCCGGGTTTAATGAGGCGAGCATTACGAATATCATTTGCCCATAAAATCGTATTAACCGTAACCCCAAAAGAATGGGCAATTGCCGTCAAATTATCACCCTCTTTTACCGTATATGTAGTAATTTCTGATTTTAGGTCATCGCTCAATATCCCCTGGGGATTAAAATGGGAAGCAAGGGCGCTCCCATGAACAATGGAAAGTCCAGAACCAGAAGCTGAATCGTCCTTCAGCGATGGAGTGGGGGAGCCCGCGGAAACCGGAAGCGCTAAAAAAATAAGCTTTGCGGAATTTTCTTCTGCATCAATTGGTTTGGCGGGTGCCGCGGCGACCTCTTCTATGGTATCATCGCGAAAAACATCAAAAAGCGCTTTCAATGAATCGAGCCCCCATGCGGCAGAAGCACGAGTTGGCAAAAAAACCAAAAAAACACCAAGAAACACCGCAAAAACGAAAAAATCCCTTAAAAAAGCCAAAAGCTTCTTTTGAGAAAGAAGCGTTTTGATACCATCAATATTCATTTTTGACAAACCCTCGCGCGAAGCCGACTCCCGATATTCCTCTTTATCTTGTTTTTGCGGGGTTTCCCATCGTTGTGTATAAATAGCGAATATTCTAAAAACAGCAGTATTAACAAGTATTTTCTATGTTTTTTCCAGTCTCAATACTACCTTAAATGGTACCGAAAAAATACAAAAATAGCAAACAAAGTTATCCACCTTCACCGCCAACCATAAAATCAATATTATCAAGGTTGAACCTCGATAATATTGATTTTAATGTACAAGCTATGGTTAAAAACTGATATAATTGATGACAATGCACAAAACGCACATAAATCTTTTAAGCGATCTCAACGAAAAACAGCGGGTAGCAGTAACCTCGACCGAAGGCCCCCTCCTAATAATTGCCGGAGCGGGATCAGGGAAAACAAAAACTCTTATCCACCGCATCGCATATCTTATTGAACGAGGAGTTCCTCCTTCGGCTATTCTTGCTATTACCTTTACGAACAAGGCTGCGGAAGAAATGCGCGCGAGAATACAAAATGTTCTCGCAAAAATTTCTCCGCTGAAGGCGGATCCGCCTTCAGCGGAGAAATTTTCCGCCTTCAGCGGACAATTTCCGTTTATCGGAACTTTTCATTCGTTCTGCAATAAAATTCTTCGCGCCGAAGCGCGCAAACTCGGCTTTACGCCGTATTTTACCATCTGCGATGAAGACGATTCTTTATCGCTCATCAAAGAAATTCAAAAAAATCTGGGTGTGAATCCAAAACAGTTTCCCGCCAACGCAATGGCGCACGCGATCTCACGGGCAAAAAGCGAGCTCATTGGCGTTGAGCAATACCGTGAATCCGCGTACGGAGAATTTTTCCCGGAAAAAGTAAGCACCGTGTATGCCGAATATCAAAAACGCTTATTTGAGTCAAACGCGCTTGATTTTGATGATCTTATTATGAAAACCGTTGAACTTTTTTCCGCCGAAGGCGGAAAAGTCCTTGAACGGTATCAAAATCGCTACCAATACATTCATGTTGACGAATATCAGGATACGAATGTCGCCCAATACCGGCTCGTGCGCCTCTTGGGCGGGAAACGCAATAATGTCGCCGTCGTCGGAGATGACGCGCAGAGTATTTATTCATTCCGGCACGCCGACTATCGCAATATCCTCAATTTTGAAAAGGACTGGCCGAACGCGTCATCCATCATTCTTGATGAAAATTATCGTTCAACGCAAACAATTCTTGATGCCGCCGGCGATATCATTTCAAAAAATACGCTCCAGAAAAAAAAACGGCTCTGGACAAAGAAAGAGGGCGGGGAAAAAATCATCATCGCCGGACTTCCCGACGAGCGCGCCGAAGCCGATTACATCATTGAGCAGATTGAAGAACTGCGAGAGAAAAACGCCATGCGCTATGGAGATAGCGCAGTTTTATACCGCACAAACGCACAATCCCGCGTCATTGAGGAAGCGTTTTTAGAAAACGATATTCCGTATGTCATGGTGGGCGGAGTGCGATTCTATGCGCGCAAAGAAATAAAAGACATTGTGGCGTATTTTCGTTTCGCAATCAATGAAAAAGACGCGCTCTCGCTCAAACGAATTATTAATGTCCCTCCGCGAAAAATAGGCAAACAAACGCTCTTAAAATTTCTCAACGGAACCCCACTCCGCGAAAGCGAGGCGCGCGCCGTTTCATTTTTTACCGATACAATGCACTGGCTTCGCGAAGAAATAAAAATATTCCCCCCGTCAACGGTCATCGCATCATTCATTAAAAAAATCCGATATGAACAATATCTTGAAGACGGATCAAAAGACCCCGAAGCGCGGATTGAAAATATCAAAGAGCTGATAACGCTTGCATCACGCTATGACACCATGGAAAAACCACAGGGAATAATGAACATGCTTGAAGATATAGCGCTTTTCTCTGAAGCGGAAAACGCCGAAGGAAAAAAAGAGGGCGTGTATCTTATGACGCTTCACGCCGCAAAAGGTCTTGAATTTCCAATAGTATTTATCACGGGCATGGAAGAAGGGATTTTCCCCCATTCGCGCACCACACTTGACCCGGCGGCTCTCGAAGAAGAACGGCGCCTGTGTTATGTTGGGCTTACACGCGCAAAAATTCGCGCATACCTCCTATACGCACATCGAAGAATGCTCTTTGGTTCAACGCAAGCAAATCTCCCGTCGCGCTTTCTCTCCGAAATATCCCCCGAACGCGTTGAATACAAAATCGCTCATGAAGAAGAGCATAACGACGGCATCATTGATGAAACCGAGGATTAAAACGCATGGAAGAAGGAACTGCATTCAAAAATTTAAATACTTCTGATTCAAAAAAATCCTCCCGCATAATATGGATAGTATTTATATTGGCCGGATTAAGCGGTATTGGATGGTGGTTTGTTATCGCATCAAAAAAAGATCAGCAACTCGAAATCCAAAAACCAATCCCCCAAAAAATTGAAGGCGAATTTTTTCTTTTAGAAAAACTGCAAGCGGGGCAGTTTGCGGATGGCTATGCGGAAGGGGAAAAACTTATTGTTCAACATCCCGATAGCGAATTTATTTTAAAAATGACCGCGCTTTTATATTTTGGTGAGGGATTACAGCGTCATGATCGTGTCGTTTTAGAACGCGCCGAAGATCTTTTTACCCATCTCTACACTAAAAATCCAAACGACTTTGCAATAATTCTAAGCATTGCTCAAACAAAAGGATTGCTCGCAAGGCCAGAAGAGGGTATTTTGCTCCTCGAGCAAACGCTTCAAAATTTTCCGGAACAAGAAACAGCGATTTTTTTTGAATTAGGAAAACTTCATGATCAAGCGGGAAATCGTGAGCGCGCGTATACATATCTTCAAAAAGCAAGTAAACAAATATCACCCCTAGATACTCGTGTCTCGGGGGCGTATTTTCTTCTCGGTCGTTTAGAACTTCAAGAAGATATGCATCCGAATCAAAAAAATATGCGGGAAATGCAAAAATATATATCAAAACTGATTGACCCGCGTCGCACGAACGCCGAACGGGCTATGGGGTACGCATTACTTTCAGAATTGGAACATACCAAAAACAATCAATCGCAAGCGATTGATGCCGCTAAAAAAGCCATCGCGCTCGAACCAAACTCAGCCGCATGGCAACACGCTTTGGGCGAGGTTTTACTCGAAGGACACGCGAACGAAAAAGACATTTTTTACACAAATCGTCTTGACGAAGCAATCACGACACTTGAAAAATCTCTACAAAGTCAAAATGGAAAAATGCTGTCTCACTCATATTACCTTCTTGGCGTTGCGTACCAGCTCAATGAAGAAAACGACAAAGCTCAAAAAATGTGGCGCGAGGGTCTGCGCATCGTGCCAATAGATCCATTCTTCCCGCAGTGGTTCAAAAAAACCGTCAAAAAAAATTTAGAAAGCGCGCTTGAACGCCCAGAACAATTTCTAGTAAAATAAAGCTCCGCGGGGCAGAACCCCGCGGAGCTTTATTATGCGCATATTTTAACGACGACTATTTTTCATTTCAATCCGTTAAGTATGAATGTATAGCAAGAATTAATGTTTTGAGGTTTTAAGCAATAGGTACGGCATTCTTTGAGCGTTTTGCAATTTCCTGGTCCCGAAGTATCAAGTGGCGCGGATTCCACCTCTAAGAGCGCGTCTTTAACTGTCGCAGAAAAACCTTCAGAAGAAATTTGAGCTTCATCGACCCCGATGTCTTTAAAAAACTTTTTGATTTCTGTTTGGGCGTTGGAAACGGTAGGCGCGTTTTCTGTTTGCACTTGTGTGGATTTTCCAGCGTCTGATTTTAGATATGCGTCAGCCGATTTTATAAGACAAAATTCAATGAGTTTTATGCGTGTTTTTGGCCCTACAAGTCCGAATCCGGTGGTGTCTGGACTTCCTGAACTTATAATCCCCTCTCTAATTTGAAATCGTTGCACTGCTTTTTCGGTTAATGAGCCGAAAAATCCAGTAACTAATCCGTCAGGATAGATTGACGGATCTTTTTTGAGACACTCTTGGAGCGTACTTACTTCGGTGTTCTTTACGCCACGCACAAGCGTTTTCGTAAACATCAAAATGTTTTTAGGAAAATCCGTAAAAAACCCGGAAAGCGATTGACCATACGCATGCGGTAAAAATATCATGCCAGAGATGACAAAAACAAAAAGAACGAGGAAATATATGTTTTTTTTCATATTTAATTCGTGAAGTCAGACCCTTATTATTGCTATCCGATATTTATTGCGTAGTTACCGTTATAGAGCCCACCGTTGCGGTATTGCCCGCCAAATCTCGAGCAACGGCCGAAAGAACGTGTAAACTCTTTGGAATCGCACGAGTATCCCATGAAAACGCATATGGAGCGGTGATGTCTTCCGCGCCTAAATTAGCGCCATCAAGTTTAAATTGAACCCCGACAACGCCAACATCATCAGAGGCATTCGCGGAAACATTGACCACGCCAGATAAAAGATCGCTGTTGCGCGGTGCCGTAAGGGCAATTGTCGGGGGCGTAAAATCACCTACCGTGAATGTGATTATAATGTCGGTACCCGGAACTCGCGGATAATTAAGCCCTTCAAGCCATCCTTTCATGGTGTGTGTCCCCGGCACAACATTGATAAATTGGTACTTGCCGTCAGCATTATAATCCCGTTCAATTGGTCGTGCGTCAAGCTGAAAAACAGGACCGGTAATGGCATATCCCTGAAAATCACCGTCCATCTGATACACGATGCCGACGGTTGTCGATCCAAGTTGCATACCATCTATGGGGCAATTAACAGTTAGCGCAGGCGGAGCCGGAGTAACAATGCCGTCTTCAAGAACCCACCCATCAA
The DNA here is from genome assembly GCA_964365285.1 of uncultured Candidatus Saccharibacteria bacterium. Taxonomy (GTDB): domain Bacteria; phylum Patescibacteriota; class Minisyncoccia; order Sungbacterales; family JBBTQR01; genus JBBTQR01. The sequence goes on from CAYIPF010000037.1 coordinate 5,951, forward strand.
AACCGCCGTCAAAATCAACCTTCCACCATTTATATTGGTTCGTGATTGTTGTAGTAGTGCTAATTACCGTATCAATAGTAGTAATAATAGACGAAGTGCTGATTGTGCTTCCTCGGAAACCCCTTGGCTGAACGCCAAAAATAATTGCCGTTGAAGACGCGGTTTCACGCACCGCAACCGTCGTTGAAGCAACTTTAACACGATCTTGATATTTTATAGTCGTAGAGTCGAACAAGCTCAACGGAGTTGTTTTTTGCGACATATCGCATTCCGAAGACACCGAACTTTGCACAAGCGAATATGCTGGCGCTGTTGAAGCATTCGTAACTGGCGCGGACGAGGTTGTTGACGCGGGAACTTTGGTAATCGGAGCAGGAGCGGAGGAGGCGTTACTTTTTGGTTTAGGAGCAATGAAGTCGGTTGCAGCGCTCTTCGCCTTATCAAGAATAAATTTGACCAATGGATCAACGCAAAAACCCAAAATCGGGAAAATGACCCTTATTCTTATAAATTTTGCGACCTTAACGCTTCCGGTAACCCCGAAACCAAGAGTATAAAATCCCGGCAGACACATACCAAAGATTCCGCCCGGCAAAACAAGCCCCCCGACGGGACGAACCATCATTGCGCTAAAAAAATTAAATATGATCTGTCCTCCAAAAAAACCAATCCCCGCGTTGCTCCGCGCCGGAATAACCAAAATCAACACGAGTAAAAAAATCGCTATACAGCGTTTCGCGCGAAATAAAGAATACTTTGTTCCCGTCGCTTGTTCGGAAGCATATACTGCTGTATCCGCTTCCCGATCTTCGCTAGGTAATAACATAAAATTAAATAGATTTTTATCGTTCAAAACAGCTTCTTTTTAAGACAACTTACGCGTGTGAAAATTAATCTTCTCTTGCCCACCAAAATGACCCCACATAAAATATACCACAAAAACACAAATTAAGTTATCCACACATCGTGCATACTATATAAACAGGAAATACGGTATACTTTAATAGTGTCAATTTT
>CAYIPF010000038.1:0-6895 GCA_964365285.1 uncultured Candidatus Saccharibacteria bacterium
CATCGTGCATACTATATAAACAGGAAATACGGTATACTTTAATAGTGTCAATTTTTGTTTTTACGAGATTTTCAAAATCCCGTTTCGGACGAGTTTTTCTTGGTATTTTTGCGCTTTTAACGACTGGGCTTTTTGTTCTTTTCATCACAGCGCCAGATCCCTCATCAGTACAAAAAAAAGAACCGCTTATAACACTCTCCCAGGAAGAAGAATTAAAAAAGCAATTTAAAGAAAAATTAAACGAGGACAGCGATGGCGACGGCCTTCGGGAATGGGAAGAAGCGGTATACAAAACAGACCCAAATAAACCAGACACCGATGGTGACGGCTTGTCCGATGGAGACGAAATCAAACAAAATAGAAATCCGCTCGTAAAAGGCCCAAAAGACCGAGTCGCTCCCCCCGAAAAAGAGGAGGTAAGTCCGCTATCATTCAAATTTGAAAAAGGAAACTTGACCCAGGAGTTCACGCAAAAATTGATGGGCGATCCGAATTTTATGACTGCGTTGAGAAATAAAGGAGTTGGGATTTCAGAATCGGCGATAAGCACATATATTGACCAACTGCCTGCAGATGCGATCAACGCTTCTGCAAAACCACTTGATCCATCAAAGCTCTTAATTTCAAATGATCAAGGAACGCCGGCAGTACAAAAATACTTTGAGCAATTCGCTATAATTTATTTAAAAAACGGCGACGCCTTTACCCGCGGAGACGATCTTACTATTATGCTCAACGCCCTCCAAAACAATAATACAGCGGAGTTCTCAAAACTCGGCGCTATGGCAACGGCATTTGAAAAAATTATTATGGAAGCAAACGCGCTTTCAATCCCAAGAAATGTCGTATGGTTCCACCAAAAAGAAATTGTGTTCCTGATTAAATCAAAAAATGAGCTTACTGTTCTTAAGAATGTGAACACAGATCCTTTGGCGGCGCTCATGGGCCTCAACACACGCCTGCAGACGAAACAAGCGATCGCAAATCTTCACCAAAAGGAACTTGCCGACTGGCTTTCACAAAACAGCGTCTCACTTCTTCCGATGTCTTCGCTTTTTTTCCTCAATAAAAAGTAGATAAAAAAAAATAATTGTTGATACATGTCGCAAAAAACATTTAAAAATTTTCAAAAGTCGCTTGCCGTACTTCTTTTCGTTGCGATTCTCGTGCCGATTATTTCTGTTCCTCAACGCGCCGAAGCGATTGTTCCAACCGCATCAGATATTGCAAATTTTTTCTCACCAGTTACGACTATGGGCGATTGGATAACAAACATGGTTACCACAATCCAATCAACCCTCACAACTCTCGGCATTGATTGGAACGTTCTTAAAACCCGTATTCTCGACCCCCTTGCAAAAGCGATTCTAAGAATTGTTTTGAAAATGGCAAAGGATATGATTATTAACGCTATTATTACCGGGAATTTTAATGCGCCGACATTCGTGGAGAATTTTCAGGTTGATTTTGCTAATTCCGCGCAAAACGCCGCCCGAAGCTTCGCCTCGCAGTTAACAAATATTAATTTTTGCAATTTCAATCCGGCTCCACAACCACTCTTCATATCCCTAAACTTTCAATTTCGATTTCAGTGCACAGCGACTCGCCAGCTCTATGATCAATACCTCACCGATCCGGGCGGTATGATGATATTGGAACGAATACTCGCAACCGATCCGTCCACCAACTTCATTCAATCAACAATCGCCGTCGGACAAACTCGCAGTGAGCAAATCGCCCAAAATCTCGTGTCCCGCGCCGCGCAGACCGCAAGCGGATTCATCGGAACCGTTAGCTCTGAAATCAGCGCCGCGGCCAATAGCGCATATCAACAAGCGGTTCAGGCGGAAATTGCCAGTTGTAAAGCGGATTTTGAAGCGGCAAACCGCACTGATGGACTACCTCCAGCGCTAACACAAGATCAGGTTCTCGCCTGTGACAGCGCGGTTAACTCGATTCCTAGACCGAGCCCAACCGATACAATTAAAACGCCGGGACAAACCGCAAGCGGTCTTGTGGGTGATGCTCTCGGCGCTGATGTAAAAAAGAATTATATCTATAATGAATTTGATCAGGCACTTGTAGCAATTATAGACACCGCCTTTGGCATGATGGTAAACAAGGGATTAACAGATTACTTCAAATAACAAACAGCGTATAGGGTATAGCCAATAGGGTTTAGGGTTTAAAATAATTATGTCTTTACGCTCTTACAAAGAACTTATTGTTTGGCAACGATCGATTGAATTAACAATCGAAATATATCGGCTTACCGGAACATTCCCAAAATCAGAAATGTTTGGAATATGTTCACAAATGCGAAGAGCGTCGGTGAGCGTCCCATCAAACATAGCCGAAGGATATTCGCGGAGAAATCGTTTAGAATATAGTCGTTTTATCAACATTGCTTACGCATCTGCCGCAGAACTTGAAACACAAATGATAATCGCAAAAAAACTTGGACTAGCTCTAAAACAAGAATTTCAAAAATCAGAATCATTACTTCAGGAAGTATTGCGCATGCTCAATGTTCTTGAAGATATAACTGGATACAATTTTCCCGTCGCTCGCTCGGAAATGAATATGCGTACACATTCATTTCCCGATCTTCGCTAGGTAATAAAATACGGTCCAAGTAATTACCCTATTGGCTATCCACTAAACCCTATACCCTGCCATATGAGCATTTCATCATCGAATAATTTTAAGAGAATTTTTGCCGTCATGCTGATGCTTATGTTTGTCGCGCAATTTTTTGCGTTTATTCCTCCCGCGTTTGCGCAAACACCTGACGATCCGCCCCCTCCTTCAGCATGCGCTATTTTCAGCACCGCCAACGCGCTCCTTCCAGATATTCCGTGCGCTATACTCGAGTTTCTCGATGCCATGGTCAATGGCGCCATTGAATATATTTTAGGAGGGGTTCAGTCCGTCGCGACTTCTTTAATAGACGCAAATACCCATAAACTCACCAACTTGCCCGTTATCACGGCAGGATGGATTCAAACACGCGATATAGCAAATATCTTTTTCGTTTTTATTCTTCTGTGGATCGCGCTTGCCACTATTTTTGATGTGCAGGAATACTCGGCAAAACGACTCCTCCCGCGATTCATTATTGCCGCCCTCCTCATTAACTTCAGCTTACCGATAGGCAAAACCGTTGTCGCGCTTGGAAACAATTTTGCCGCTGTTTTTTATCCTAAAAATCTTTCAGGAGCAATTGGACGCTTAAACGAAAATGCGTACATAGGAATGAAAGTTGATTCGGTTCAATTGTCCGGTCAACCAACATCAAAAAACCCTATTGATGTGGTTACTCTTATCCGAACCAAATTAACAAAAACGGCAACCGTTGACGGCATAACCTCAACCATCACATATCCGGAATGCGAAGCTCGTAAAAAATGGCGCGAGGCTAATGTAGCGGGAGTAAATCTTGCCAATGTTACCGGAGTAAATTTTGTTATTGACTGGTACCAAGGAACAACAAAAGTAGAAGCGGCGAATGACGCGGCGTGTGGAAAAATGGAAGGGACCGCAAAAGCGGCATTTGATAAGTTTTCCGCAGACCCGACAAATAAACAGCGGTTCTATAAAATATACGGTTCACAAATTGTTGCGAAAGCATTTATGGGAATTCTTGCTGTTTTTGTTATGGGAGCGCTCTGCGTTATGCTCGTTATTCGATATGTAAGCTTGATTTTTATACTGATACTTGGCCCTTTTGCATTTCTTGGAATGATCTTGCCAAAAACCCAGCAGTGGTGGAATCAATGGTGGGAGGCGCTCATTAAATGGACTTTTTTCTTGCCGGCGTTCGTAATTTTTTTAAAAATAACTATCGGAATGATTAACATGATCAATGCGCAGTACGCAAACGCGGCGCAAGCCGGAAATGCCGGATTCTTTGAAATGCTCTTCAATCAGCTGATAGCCGGCTCAATGCTTATCGGCTCCCTTATGGCGGCGCAGAAAATGGGCATTGAAACAGCCGACGCAGCGATGAACCTTGGAAAAAAGTGGGCAATGAACACGAAAGATACTTTAAAGCGTGGCGCGCTAGCCGTACCAAGATATGGCATGAGGCGAGCGGATGAAGCCGCCGGTGGCAAGGCGTCAAAAATTGCAAAAGGATTACAAGACAGCTGGATTGGAAAAACAAAACTTGGAAGCCATGCGCTCGCAGACATTGAAGTTGCCACAAAAGATCGCTCAGATAAAAGATTTAATGAACGGTTTGGCGCCTCTATAAAAGGCGGAAGCGATGAAAGCCTTATAAATATGGCTAGACAATACGATGCTAAAACGGCGCAAAAAATAATTGAACAGCGAATTAAATCAAAAGGAGCGGATAACTGGTCTAACGCGCTAAACAACCAATCATCGGGAGATAAAACAGCTCTCGGAAGAAAACTCGCCACAATCGGCGCGGGCAGTCTTGTATACGATCACACAAACAATCCAGCGGAGTATGTTGACGGGATGATGCCAAACCTCTCATCAACAATGAACAACACCACCCTGCCACAAACAGTGCGGGACAAAGCGAGAAAAGACAGGCAAGAACTCATTAAGCAAAAAATGGCGTCATTGAATAATTTAAGCGCGGAATTTGTTCAAAGCATGGATGCCGAAACGGCAAAGCTAATGACCGCCGAACAAATTCAGCAAACTTGCTCTACACGCGAAGGTGCTACAGCGTGGAGCTCAACATACAAACGACTCAAAGCCGCCGAACCGCCCGCTCTTCAACGCTTTAAAGACGCGTATCTTAGTAAATTCGCAGAAATTGAAACGGAAGAATATGAAAAATTAATCAACGAAGCCACCGACGGAGTGCCCGGCAGAGCGAGCTCTCAACTCATGCAAAACGCCCGCAACAAAGCGCAACAAAGTGCCCATACAAGCGCACATAGTCACGCTACAAAAATTGTGAGCGCCCCCACATTCTTAAATGAAAAAACTCAAGGCATTATGAACGCGATACCCGGTCAAATAATTCTTTCCGGAGGAATGCTCAAAAAACAAAAAGGGGATTATGATAAATTACTGGAACAAATTAGGCGCGATCAAGAACAGCAAAATAAAAACCAAGAAGGAGCAGCAAATCAATCGCAGACAAAACCATAATCACATTACATCGTCACTGTTCAATGTTTTATAATTCAAAATAATTACACCGCCATGAACACAGAATCAAATACACAAAACAATTCAATTCTCTTTGATGATGAAAAGCTTCTTGAGATGTATGTTGCTCTCCCGCAAAGCATCAAAAGCGCCATGTTCAGCGTTAATGTTGCCGAAAAAATTATGCGCATAGGGAAAAAATACGGTCTTTCAATCGATCAGATTGGAGAATTGGGACACGCCACCGGAACGGTTATGGTTGGCACGCTCCATCCGCGCAGTTTTATCCAGGAGCTTGAAAAACAGCTCCGCGTTGACCGCGCAAAAGCGACAGACATTGGAAAAGAAATAAATCACGAAATATTTTTTCCAATCCGCGAGGAGCTGAAAAAACTCCACAGCATGGAAGATACTGATGAAATCTTGAGCGGAAAAGAAATTGAAAAAGGCGACGCTCTCAAAAGCATAAGCGAACGAAGGATTATCGGAAAAATACCGGAGGGCTATGCGTTAGAAAAAGATATTCCGGAACCACCAACAGTAGAATCGGGAATCAAGAATCAGGAATCAAGTGTTCCAAAAATTCCCCCAATATCGCCACCGCAAAATCTTCCAACTCAACCAGAAATAAAATCGGAACAAAAACCCCAAAAATCGCTTGGCTCCGGCTCGCGCTCGCTTGAAGAAAAATTCAGCAAAAATAAATTCAACACATTCGCAACGCGAGAACCACAAATCCGTCCAATACCTGAGTGGGCAAAACCAAAAGAAGAATCGGGAATCCCCGATACCATTCGCTTCCAGCGAAGCTATGGGGCAATCAAGAATCAGGAATCAAGTGTTCCAAAAATTCCTCCAATATCATCTCCGCAAACCCGTGATCGTGATCCATGGCAAGCCACAGAACAACCGGGACACAACCAACCGCACCAGCAATCCGAAACGGCTCAAGTGTGGGCACCACCCATTCCGCCAACACAGCCACAACCGCCGCAAAAACAATCACAACCACGAAGCCCCAATTCTGGAGGCGACCAGTATCGGGAACCGATTGAATAGCAATAATGGGGTTTAGGGTTTAGCCAATAGCGAAAAGGAAACCGATAGGGAAGAAGGGAATGATCAATTAAAATACGGCAGAATATTGTGGTAGAAAATTTTATATACAACCGCTTAACCCCCTTATCCCATACCATGTGTGCCATAAGTGCCATAATCCACACACCGCGCTCAAGTAATTGCCCTATTGGCTATCCCCTAAACCCTAACACCCCGCTCTATGCAACAATACCAAGTTCCGCAATTTATTGATGTTGAAGACAAGATCATCGGCCCCTTAACGCTGAAGCAATTTTTGTATCTATTGGGAGGAGCCGGGGTTGCCGGAATCGCCTATCTTATTTTTATTCCGTTCCTTTTTATTATCGTCGGACTTTTCGCGTTTGCCGTCAGCGTGGCGCTTGCCTTTTACAAGATAAACGGCATTCCTCTGCCAAATATTCTCCTCGGAGCGTTCTCTTATTTTACAAAACCCCGCCTCTACATCTGGAAACAAGACGAAACAGAAAAGAAAAAAGCGGAACCTTCATTGGAAGACCTTACAAATGTATTAAAGGTCCCCGATGCCGCAGAATCAAAACTTGAAGACCTTGCATGGAGCTTGGACATTAAAGAAAAAATAAATCGATAAGATAAACGGGGCACAGTGTATAGCCAATAGGGTTTAGGGTTTAAAATAATTATGTCTTTACGCTCTTACAAA
>CAYIPF010000039.1:0-2170 GCA_964365285.1 uncultured Candidatus Saccharibacteria bacterium
CGCTTGGTTCATTAGGAACTATCATCGGAGGACCAATCAACGCAGACGGATTCAACTGGTGGAATATCAATTATGACAATGGAGCAGACGGATGGAGCGTTGAGGATTATTTGGTGGAATATGTTGCACCAACTCCAACACCAACTCCAACACCCATTCCTACTCCAACCCCAACACCAACCCCATGATGGAGTTGATATGGCGGGACTGAAAGCATACGACAGATCAGGCCAAAGCAATATAGGCGCTCTTACAAGCAGCAACCCCACAAGAGTAATGGGTAAAATTGGACAAGGTCTCGACTTTGAACGAGACAATAATCAAGGCACAAAGCCACATCATCAATAAATAATCTTTCGGCTCTCACTATTAGTTTTTGGGTTAAATTAGAGAGTTTCCCAGCGTCAAACAATGCAACCTTTGCCATGAAATCTAATGCCGGACAAGGCTAGCAATTTGTTGTGTTTTCAGACGGAAGGTATGATTTTTGTGGTTATTTGTTTGGAACACAAATTGACTTTTTTTATTAAAAAAATATAATTAAAGTTCAAACTTTCATTCAAAATAATTTTAAATAAATAGCGAATATGTATATGGAAACGCAAACAGCAGTGACAGATCGGGGAGATAATCTTTCGGCGGAATACACATTATATCCGCAAACGGGCAAGGTATTGCAGGAGATGATCCCCAAAATTCAAAAGCGGATTCTTTATTTAATGGGACTTTTGCTGCCTCTTTGGTTTTTGCCGTATGGAGGGATTGATTTATCAAGGGAGTTTTTGTTTGGCGCCGTACTTTTGGTTTCGTTTGGGCTTTGGCTTCTTTCGGCGTTGTTTTCGGGCAAGCTCTCATACATAAAATCTCCGCTGAACATTGCTGTTGGCGCGTTTCTTGCGGTGAATGTTGTTTCCGCGATATTTTCTAAAATTCCATATTTTGCGATTCTTTCTTCCGATACTACGGCGGAAAAATTGGCGGCCGTTCTTTTTTATGTCCTTGCGTACTGGTGCGTGATTGCCGTGCTGAAAGAGAAAAAAGATTCAATTATTTTCTCATTTCTTTTAATTGTGGGCGGGGCAGTGATGGCGCTTATTTCGTTTTTGCAATTTTTTGGGACATATCTTCTGCCATTTGATTTCGCGAAACGGTTTGATTTTAATGTTGTCGGAACGCTGAACGCGCTTTCTCTTTTCTATGGATTTTTATTGATTGTGGTTTTAGGATTTTTACTTAGTACGAGGAAAAAAACAGAAGTTGTCTCGCTGTCTGTTCGCGCGGGATTGTGGATTTCAGCCGTTCTTTTTCTTTTGAATCTCGCGGTAATTAATTTTACATTCGCATGGGTTGGGCTTTTGGTCGGAGCATCAGCACTTCTGTTCTTTTCGGTGAAAACGAATGAAAGCGAGAGCTCTTTTCATGGCGCGTCTTTTTATGGTCTTGCCGCGGCAATTGCGGTTTTTGTTTTTTTTAGTTTCATTGGAGAACCGATATTTTTCCGGGCCGTAGACGGGAGCTTTGTTTTTAAAGCGGAAGGATGGAATCTTGTTTTTAAAATTTTAATGTTTTTTTCTGCGGTTTCCATGTTTTGGTTTTTTGTGCGGATGATGAGGGGTGGTGCGAGTTTTTTTCGCAATAAATATTTTTATAGTTTGTTTGGATTGATGGTCATTTCATCACTTTTTATTTTTGTCAGGATTCCTTTATTTTCATCGCTTGCGATGCCGATAGAAATTTCTCCGAGTCCGGAAGATACCGTTGCAATCGCTCGGAAGGTATGGGATGGCGGCGGGGTACAGGCATTTTTCTTTGGTACCGGTCCTGGCACATTTCAGTATAATTACGCGCTGTATCACAATCCATTAACAAATTTAACGAATTTTTGGGGAGTTCGTTTTGTTCAGGGGCATTCTTATATAACGACAGCGCTTTCAACGACTGGAGTTGCGGGGGTTTTATCGCTTATCGCAATCATCACTCTTTTTCTTTGGATTGCCTTTCGAGAGGGGATTCAAAAAAAGATTGAGCATCCTCTTTTCGGCGGGTTTTTCGGAGGAGTTGCGCTTCTTTTCTTTGGTTGGTTTTTCTATCCTTCAAATATGACATTGAATTTAGCGCTTTTTCTTTCTCTTGGTTTTATGACCGTGATGATGGGTCGGGCGACGGGAAG
>CAYIPF010000039.1:2270-6692 GCA_964365285.1 uncultured Candidatus Saccharibacteria bacterium
TTTGGATCTTCTATCGCGATGGTTTTTTTCCTCGCGCTGACTCTTGGTGGTATTTATGGGGAAGTTCAGCGGTATCGCGCCGCTCTTAAGGTCAATGACGCGGTTTCTAATCTTCAGAGCGGAGGCAGCGTTGACCAGACGGTTCAGCTTCTTTCCGATGCGGTTTCTATCGATTATTTAAATGATCGCTATTTTCGTTTTTTGGCGCAAGGACGGCTTTTAAAAGTTCAGGCGCTTATTAATGAGTCGTTTAAGCAAGATCCATCCGCGACATTGCAGGCAGATTTTCAGAAAGAAGTTGAAAATGCGGTTATTGCTTTTCAACGATCGATTCAATTGAATCCGATAGAATCGTTTAATTATCGTACGGCCGGCGCTCTCTATGAAAATATTATTTCGTTGTCTATATCCGGCGCGGATCAGATGGCATTTACTTACTACGCACAAGCGACGAAATTCGATCCATTGAATCCGCTCATTTTGGTTGAACTTGCACGATCATATATGGTGGCGGCTGATGTAAGGCAGGCGACTCTTAATCGGTCTGGTATTGCGCGGGATCGCGTGCGTGAATTGACGGGTGAGCGCGAGCAAGCGCTTCAACGCGCCAATGAAGCACTCAAGGTGTCGATTTCTTTGAAGCGCGATTTTGCTTCGGCGCACTTTCTTCTTTCGCAGGTTGCTCTTCGGCAAGGAAAGCAGAATGAAGCGATAAAAAATCTTGAGGAAGCGGCAAAATCCGCACCGAAGGATATTGGAATTATTTTTCAGCTTGGCGTTATGTATTATCAAAATCGCCAATATGGAAATGCAGAAGAAGCTTTTGGATATGCGGTTTCTATTAATCCCGACTACTCAAACGCGAAATATTTTTTGGGATTGCTTTTGGATCGGCGCGGAGAGAAAGAAAGCGCTATCAAACAATTTGAACAGATTGCCAAGTTGAATTCGGACAATCAGGAGGTGAAGCAGATCCTTGAGAATTTGCGCGCCGGTCGCGGAGCACTTTCTAATGTGAGTCCGCCTGAACCGCAGGATCGGAAAGACGCTCCCATCAGCGAGGGCGGAAAAGAAAAAACACCGATTCGTAAACGATGATATTTGTTAAATAGTAAGATTTATATGTTTCTGTTGGTGTATGATTTTGTCTCTTTTAAGCAGAAAAATTACCACTATTCATGCCGCGGCGCTCATTTTGGGCGCCGCTGGATTTTTAAGCAGACTTTTAGGGCTTTTTCGCGATCGGCTTTTAGCGGGTGTTTTTGGCGCATCTCGCGAGCTCGATGTATATTACGCGGCTTTTCAGGTTCCTGATTTTGTTTACTCAATTTTACTTTTAGGCGCCGGATCAATGGCAATTTTGCCGATTTTTTTTGACGCCTTAGGGAAAGGGAAGGAGGAAGCGGAAAATTTTATTTCGGAACTTCTCCGATTTTTCTTTATTGTCGCGATTTTTGTAATCGGAATCGGCATGCTGTTTGCTCCGGAAATTATGGGGCGATTGTTTGTTGGATTTAGCCAAAGCGAACTTTCAAGTGTTACTTTTTTAACGCGCATGATGTTTTTAAGTCCGCTTTTTTTGGGGTTTTCAGGAATTTTTATGAGCGTTTCGCAGGCGCATCATAAATTTATCGCGTATTCTCTTTCGAGTATTTTATATAATGTTGGAATTATCTCCGGCATATTTATTGCAGTTCCGTTTTTTGGAGCACAGGGGCTTGGGATTGGAGTTGTGTGCGGGGCATTTTTACATCTTGCAATTCAGCTTTTTGTATATCGGCATTTAGGTTTTAGAATTATTGCGTTTGGAAATATATGGTCTTCGCGAATTCGAGAAGTTCTGTTTCTTTCTCTTCCGCGGGTAATCTCCCTTTCTTTGTCGCAGATAACTTTTGCGATTCTTTTGGGCATTGCCTCAACGCTTTCAGCCGGAAGCATCGCGGTTTTTCAATTTGCGAATAATCTAGCGTTTCTTCCTGTTGGCGTTTTTGCCATTAGTTACGCCACTGCGCTTTTTCCGCGGCTCGCGGAAGCCGCGACAAGCCACGATGCGGAGAAATTTTGGGGGCACATATTTTTTGGAATACGGATGATTCTTTTTTGGATTGTTCCCGTGTCGTTTCTTTTGATTGTGCTCCGCGCTCATATTGTTCGCGTAGTATTGGGTGCGGGGCAGTTTGATTGGTCCGATACGCGATTGACCGCCGCCGCAGTCGCTATTCTTGCGGGCGCTCTTATTGCAGAGAGCTTGAATGGTTTTTTTGTGCGGGCATTTTATGCTGTTCGGATGACATGGCTCCCTCTTAGCGTGAATTTATTTTCAATAGTCGCCGCTATTTCTAGCGCTCATTTTTTTACGCGCACGCTTCAGGAATCGCCACATGTCGCGCGGATCGTGTATTCATTTTTTCGAATCCCTGATGTTTCCGGCGGAGAAATTCTTGGGGTCGCGCTTGGATTTGCGGTACTCAGCGTTGTCAACGCGATTCTTCAGGGCGCTATTCTTTTTATTTTTATTCGGAAGTGGATTTTGATAAGCGGAGCTCTCATTTTTGGTAAGGAGCTTTTGCGTCCAATTGGGAAAATCATTTTTGCGTCGGCAATCGGTGCTTTTACGGCTCGCCAAATACTCCAAACGTTTTCAGTATTTTTTTCCCTTGATACATTCGCTGGCGTGTTTTTACAAGGCGTTTTTGCGGGGATTGCGGGTATTATTGTATGGGGAGCTCTTCTGTACAGCATGAAGAGCGATGATTTTGACGCGCTTCTTTTGAGTCTACGGCGAAAACTTTTTACCATTGATGTTTTGCCGCGCGAATGGAACGGGGAACGGGCACATCAAGAATAATTTCTAATTCCTAACATCTAATTTCTCATATTAGATGTTAGGAATTGAATTTTTGGGATTGAACATACGGAATTTCGTTATTATCGCGCACATTGATCATGGAAAATCGACCCTTGCCGATCGTTTTTTGGAATTAACCGGAACAATTGAGAAGCGGAAAATGCATGAACAGGTTTTGGATGTGATGGATTTGGAACGGGAGCGAGGCATTACGATAAAAATGCAGCCAGTGCGGATGAAATATAAGTTAAAAGTTTCCGCCGGTGCGGATCCCACTTTCGGCGGAAAAAAATTAAAAATTGATGATGTAGAAGCTTTTCACTTTGAACTTTTCACTTTAAATTTAATTGATACTCCCGGACATATTGATTTTACCTATGAGGTTTCTCGTTCTCTCGCGGCTGTTGAGGGCGCGATACTTCTTATTGATGCGACTCAAGGCGTGCAGGCGCAAACGGTAGGGAATCTTATGCTGGCACGGAAAGAAAAATTGGCGATTATTCCCGTTTTGAATAAGGTCGATTTGAAGGAGGCGCGCATTGAAGAAGTCGAGGCGGAGATTCGGAAACTTTTGCCTGAATACGCGGGGGTCATTCTAAGAATTTCAGCAAAAACCGGCGAGGGCGTGGAAGAACTTTTACGAATGATAATAGAAAAAGTTCCTCCACCGCGGGCTCACGCTGATGGAGCGCGGATGAATGCGGAGGAGGGGGAAAAAGGAAAAAGCAACGAGCCGTTTCGCGCTTTGATCTTTGATTCAAAGTTTGATCCATATAAAGGCGTTATCGCGTTTGTGCGGGTTTTTGAGGGAACAATTCGCGGAGAAGAAAAAATAACACTGCTTGCCACAGGCGCCGAAAGTGAAGTTTTGGAGGTTGGATATTTCGTGCCAAATTTGTATCGCGCGGAAACGCTTTCATTTGGAGAAATTGGATATATCGCCACGGGCTTGAAAGAGCCGGGTTGTGTTCGTGTTGGCGATACGATTACTCGAAGTGCCGATATATTAAAACAACATAGCATTGATCCGTTTGCCGGATATATCGAACCGCAACCAATGATTTTTGCGAGTATTTACCCTGAAGATGCGGAGGATTTTGATAATCTGCGCGATGCCCTCTTAAAACTTAAATTAAGCGATCCGTCATTTTCTTTTGAAATCGAATCTTCTGACAGTTTGGGGCGGGGATTTCGAGCCGGATTTTTGGGAATGCTTCATATTGAAATAATAAAAGAACGATTATATCGGGAATATAATCTTGACCTTATTTTTTCAACGCCGTCGGTTTCATATCGCGTGACGAAAAATACTGGTGAAGTAGAAATTATTCACGCGCCATCGCAAATTCCAGATTCGCACGCACGGCAGTGTATTGAAGAGCCGTGGGTGAACCTTGAGATTATTACGCCAAAGCGATATCTTGGAAATATTATGAAAATCCTTGATGGCATAAGCGGAGTTTTTGGAGCGATGGAATATTTAGGCGAAGAACGGCTGCTTTTAAAATACGAAGCTCCATTGCGTTCGATTGTTATTGATTTTTATGATCACTTAAAAAGCGCGTCAGAGGGGT
>CAYIPF010000040.1:0-6561 GCA_964365285.1 uncultured Candidatus Saccharibacteria bacterium
AAATGGATGGGCGTTGATTGGAAAATTCGCACGAATGGAGGATTAGAATGGAACACGAATGCGTACTGTGCGGATCTTTGTCGTTGAAAAACAAAAGCTTCGTCGCGTTATGGGAACCATTTCCGGTGAATATCGGCCACATGAAGATTATGCCCTTACGGCATGACGCAACACTTTTTACATTTACCCACGAAGAGGGCGATGATTTTTGGGATATTCTAAAGAAAGTAAAAAAATATCTTGATGTTTCTCTCGGAAAACACAAACCTGATGGATACAATATAGGCATTAATATCGGAGAAGCCGCCGGACAGACGATTAAACATCTGCATATTCACATAATCCCTCGGTATAAAGGCGATGTAGAAAATCCACGCGGTGGCATAAGGAACATAAAACAGGCCGTTGTTTCATGGTAGCTCCGTTGATTTTAGTACGCGTGTACATGGAGGGTTGCCAATGATCTCAATTGTGGAAGCGCGATTTATGGCGCGATTCATCAAAGAGTCAGAGGCGATTGAGGGAATTTATGTTAATGAAAAAGAGGTATACGAAAGTTTACAGAGGGGAGATGATTTTGATTATATCGGGGCGTTCACACAACTTTCTCGCGAAATAAGCGACGGAAACTTTCTTCTTACGCGGGAGGTTATCTGCAATACTCAACGGTTGATTGTTGAAAATCAGCATAAAAGAGGCGAATTAAAGCTTTTGAAAAGGCATATTGGCGCGTTTCGCGATGTTCCGGTGAGTATTGGCGGAGAACTTCGGCTTCCTAACGGTATTTCTAATGCCATGCAAGAGCTGGTATTGAGCGCGAATGAATGGATTGGGAATTATTTTTTGCCAGCGCATGATAAAGTTCGACGGATCGCCGATTTTCATTTTGAATTTGAAAATATCCATCCGTTTATCGACGGGAACGGACGCACAGGGCGGGCGCTTGTATATACTCTTTTCAAAAATTTTCGAATGACGCCGTTTATTTTTACAAATTGCGATAAACACGAAACCTACTACCGGTGTTTTAGAAAAAAAGATGATATGAGGCGGTATTTTAAGACTCGCGCGGAATACGCACAAAAAGAATGCGAGCGGATTCAAAAAGATTACGAGAAGATGAAATTTTAATTTTGTGAAACAAAAAGCCCGCTCATAATTGAGCGGGTTGTTTTTTATCTATTAGACCTACTGCGTAATTATTTTCGTCACGAAAATAATTACGCAGTAGGTCTATTCTGAAACCATCGGGCAGTCGATGTTCCTTATTAAGACACGCTTTTTTTCTTTGAAAAGGTTGACGGTGGTTTTTTGAACTGCATAATATAAGCAAAAGCTCGTTGAAAATTTTTATATGACGAAGGAGGACGAGATGAGCGAGAAAGATTCAGAGAAGCCGAAGGTGAGCGGTCAGAAAAATGCCATTGTCGGGCTTTTTTCGCGAATTGATTATCGATCGCGTGGTTTTCGACGGGCCATCATAGATGCAATTTTTGAACAGTTCAAAAAAGAAGGAACGCATTACAATATTTTGGTTGGAGGTCTTGTTTCACGCGAATTGGCGAAGGAAATGAAAGAGTATGTGAGGGATTGCACATCGCGGGACAGGGCATCAAAGAAGCATCGAAAAAGCAAGGATGATTCTTGTGATGGCGCCATAAGTTCCGTGCAGCAAGCTACACTTCGTAAGAGCAAGTTTGAATTGGCGTTTCTTACAAAGGTGGCGAAAGAACTTGCGCGAATAATTCCTGTTGCGACTATTCCAAATCCGGACAATCCGACCAAAGAAAAAGTAGTCGATCTTTTTATTGTTACAAGTCCGGCTTTTGATGGCGAAATTGGAGAAACAGTCGCTCATTTACTTACCGAACAGCGTTCTGATATTCGTGTTTGGAACGCTGGAGGCGATCGCTTCCCCGTTCTCTATGTCAACAGGCTCATCTGGGCATTAACCCCGACCAAAGGCATTTGGATGCGTTCTGATTATTACAGCACACCCGCAGAACGCATCATTAAAGACAAAATAAAGCAGACAACTCAGAGTATGCCCGATGTATTCGTGGTTGGATGTATGGCATCGAGTATTAATAAGCCAAAAGGCGAACTGCCGTACGCGTATGTAACGGTTCCTGCTGGCCATCGCCTTGAAGATACCCGTGTTTCAGAAAATCAAGTAGGGTGTTCTGTTTTAGAATTTCCAGAAAACGGAGGCCAATATCTTTATCGCGTACACAGTTTTAAGGATCTTGTCAGTAAAGAGCTTTCATATATTGTTGCTCCGCCACGGAGCAGTTCTGTACAAAAAAGAATCATTGAGTTTATGAAACAGCGAGGAATGGCAACGCTAGGGATGATGCTAAGGCTTCATATTGTTGATGTAAAAACCAAAGAGCTTGAAACGGCGATGCAAAAGCTAACAGAGCTTAAAACATTTCGAAAGATTGGAGAAAATTTTCCCGGTGTTATATTTTATGAGCAAAGTAAAAAATTCTACTTTGATCTCGACTGGATCCAGCGTTTGCTGAAATACGGACGGCCAAGCGGTGCGTATCACGAGGATCGTATCGTCGCTTTCTGCTGTCTTCACGCAGGGTCAATTGAAACCGATTACGAATTTTTTGTGAACGAAACTCCAAAGATTATTTTAGCTCGCAAGGCGACTGTTCTTGTAAACGCGGGCGATACCAAGGAGGGGTTGGAGCACGATCTTGATAAAAAAGGCGAAATCGTTGCTGGTATGAATAACAACACCAAGCAGGAAAAGGTCGCCGCTCATCTCATAGGCGAGGTGATTATACGCGTTTTCAAAAGTCGTTTTACTGAAGCGTTGACTGAAATTGGGAAAGAGAAAATGATGATTGAGGAAAAAATCCGTGAACACATTTCCGTGTCTCTTCTTACATATTATTATCGCCTTGGAAACCATGATACATGGGAAACTAAGCACGGGCACGACCCCTTAGAGGTGTTTCACGCAACGCTTGTCGCGTTTTTATTCGAACGTGTCAGCGGATTTCTTAGTGCGCAGGGTCTGTACTGTAGGGGGCTTGCCGAAATCGTTGAAGGCAGGATTATGCATCGAGATTTTTTTGAACTTTCGTCGGGACTTAAAGTGTCCATTCAGCATCCATATATGGCGCGTGCGAAGACAACTTCGATTCGTCCGCAGGAGATGATGGATTTTGCCAGGCGTCATGATTGTCAGGTAGCTATCGGTGGCAATTTCCATGTAAGCGAACTTGTTGCGGAATGGGATATGACCTTGGGACAATGCGTCTGTATAGAGCTTGGCACCATTAAACACGGATCGAATTTTGAACGAAGCAAGATGAAGATGGTTGATCAGGGTGTAGGATATTTGAAAATCGTTTCAAGCGATAAGCGCATTGAGACGGTGGAAAATGCGTTCTATGGCGCTCCGCGTCTAGTGCCTCCGGTAGACAATGTGTCAATAATCAATTGGTTTCTTGAGAAATTTGGTGTTTCGCCTATCAAAATGGCGTAGTGAAAGATTTGAATTTTTTGATTGGAAGATCTTTCAACGCGCTTAGTATAAGTTCTGTTCCCCCGCATGCATCATGCGGGTTTTTTTAACTTTTTTATATGAATGATATGTGCTACAAATATAACCGTATACAATCAAGTCCTTTTACATAGAGAGAGAGGCGTTATCATGAGCAACGATTCGCGAATTGCGAATATTCCTCAGGTTTTGCCCCTTTACGGTGCAGAACCGGATGGGCGCATTATTTTTCCTGGCATGCCCGTACGGATGATGCATTGCCATAATCTTCCCGAACAGCCGTTTTGCGTGGTTGTGTCGTATTGGAGTGGCGTGCCAACGAGTAATTGTGGCGTTATCGGAGAGATTGTGTGCATAGAGCGCGATGGAGAGAAAAGATTTTATTTTCATGGCATTGTGCGAGTATATTTTTACATCGAAAATCGTGATGGTGAAAATATTCGAGTGCGATGGATTCTTTTTTATGAAACGGATGACTTGGCGGAAAATCGCTCAGAACGCAAGCAATTAAACAAGCGCATTCTGCAATTGCGTGCAATTTCGAAGCGTTTTATCTCTTTTCTTCTTGAACAGCGCGAGGAAAAGACAAAAGAATTTCTCAAGGATGAGTTTGTGGTTCGCGCGATTCAGATAATTTTGAATGTTCAACAAGAATCGCTGATGACGGCGTGCGACAATATTATGAATATCGCAAACGCACTACATATCCCGAACGTTGATATCATGCATACGCACTTTTTCTCCCAAGCAATTTTGGCTGAAAAGTTTTGGCATACCCGCCTTTTTCTTGTTCAGGAATATATGAGGGGAGTTCTTGGTGATAAAAAAAATAGTGTGATTGCAAATATCCCTATCAGCGATGGAAAAGCGAATGAGAAACAGACGAGCCCCTCTATTCAAGTTTCAGGAAGAAAGGCAATTGTTGACTCGCTCGCAGTGCGTGAAATTCCGTTGCGGGATCGTCCTGCGGTTTTAGCGCCCGAGCCTTTGTGTGATGCGATTATACTTGATCATCGGAGAGAAAGCGCTTTTATGAAGAATGGTCGGGCGTTTTTCAGCCAATATATCGTAAATCAAGATAGGGCGCAAAAGCAGATCATCGGATCCCTTGTATTCATGAAGTATCGTTCGCCGAATTCTCCTGAGGCGGAACGGCCCATAATCGGCGGAATGTTTTTGGGACCTACGGGCGTTGGAAAAACGGAACTTGTAAAAACGCTGACAAAATTTCTTCTCAACGATCCACGGGGATATACTCATGTTCCCTGCAGTATGCTTCAGATTGATCATGAAAAATCACATCTTATCGGATCTCCGCCCGGATATATCGGATACGATGACATCCCACTGTTCTCACAGTGGCGCCTTGACCGAGCGCATGTCGTGAGCCGTTTGCGAAAACTTCCCGAAAACAATTTTCAAGAAATCTATCAAAAGTTAAAAGAATTGGAATCAATGTTGCATGAGGTGAAGGCGGAGCATCGTCCGGCGGTTTACGAAAAAATTCAAAAGCTTACCGGATGGATTCCCGGAGACAATATTTCCATCGTTCTTTTTGATGAGATTGAAAAGGCGAGCGTTTTTGTCTATCAGGTTTTGCTCAAGGTTTTTGATGACGGATGTTTTCCGCTCTTAAACGGAGAGACGACGATTTTCAAAAACACGATTTTTTGTTTCACTTCAAACCTGTATGCCACAAAGCTTATGGAGGAAATGACTGGTCGTGGCAGAATCGGGATTCATGCCGAAAATTCATACGATTCGGTACAAAAAAAATTCAAAAATCGGCTTTACAAGGAAGTGCTCGCTGAAGTTGAGAAGCACTTTAGAGTGTGCCCGGAATTTTTTGCGCGAGTTGGGAAAGAACATATGGTCGTTTGTTATCCGCTTGAAGAAGAGCACTATACGAAGATTCTCGATCTTCGTATTGATGAATACGAAACAAATTTGATGATTGAGTATGGGCTCGGACGATTTTTTGTCTCAGACGCGGCGCGGAACTTCTTTATACAAGAAGCGCTTGATCCATTAAACCGCGCTCTCGGTGTCCGTGCGTTTAATCGCGTTTTCGATAATCTAAAGAAGGCGATCGGTATTTTATTGGATCAGGACGATGAATCAAATAAATTGATTCCTGGTGACTGGGTGTTCGTTGAAACTATAATCAACAAAACCGGAAAAACAGAATTAATCGTACGACGGAAACGGCCGGAACCAACGGTTCCCGTCCAGCATTAGCTGGACGGTTTTTTTATATCAGACCGAGTGACGATACAATATTGTATGCAGTTATGTTTTGTTTTTTTATTCTCACGAAATATAGAGTACACTGTTATGATATGGAAACTGATGAAAAACAACCCATTGAATCAGGGGGCGGTACTACGCGCGAAGAAACAGCGAAGAAATCGGATACAGCGCGCCGCATTGGTATGGGTATATTTTTGCTCGGAATTATTTTTAGCATTTTTTTCTTATACACTGTTTTTATTCCCCGTTCTTTTTCCGGAAAAGAAGCGATTGCATTTCAAATTGAGCGCGGAGAAGGCACGCAATCTATCGGTATGCGGTTGAAAGATGCCGGCGTAATTCAATCCGCATTTTCTTTTAATCTATACGCGCGGATGTGGGGGATTTCTCGTTTAATCAAGTTTGGCAATTATAATGTTCGTTCTGATATAAGCGTTCATGAACTTTTGAAAGTGTTTTCAGTAAATGGATCGCCGGATGAAGTTGTAGTCACAATTCTTGAAGGGTGGACGGTCAAAGATATCGCCCGGCATCTCGAGAACAAGGAGCTTTTTCCTATTAGCGAGTTTTTACGAGAAATTGACGCCGATTTTACCGAAGAATTTTCTTTTTTAAAAAACATTCCGCGAGTAAAGGGATCTCGCATTGATGTGGAGCGGTATTATCTTCAGGGGTATCTTTTTCCTGATACCTATCGCGTGTTCCGTGACGCGAGTCCCGTGAGCATAATTAAAAAAATGCTTGAAAATTTCGATAAAAAATTGACTGAAAATATGCGAACCGAAATA
>CAYIPF010000041.1:0-6291 GCA_964365285.1 uncultured Candidatus Saccharibacteria bacterium
CTTAAAGACCAATTTGATGTTTCATATTGTACTATATTATTTATATTTTGTAAAGCACAAGAACAGCAAGTTCAAGAAACAACCGCAATACCCACCAATCCATAAAACAGTACGCGGTAAAACCTTTTGTAAATACTCCCAATTAAAAATCCCCACTCCAATGTTCTCAAGAACATTGGAGTGGGGATTTTTAACAAGCAAAAATTTAAAAAACTTACAAAATTATGGAGCAGCTATGCTTGGTGCTATGAGAATAATTTTTTGTCCATAGATAAGAATACCAATAAACATAAGAAGCAAAAATCCGTACGCAATATGCAAAGGATGCTGACGGCGAATTTCGATAACAATGTGAAGAATGATTGCCGTCACAATAATAGTTCCTACAATAGCATAAAAGATTAAAAGGAGTTTTTGGGGCGCTACAAACAATCGCTCAAAAAATGACGCGTAGCTGACGGGCGCGCTTTGAGACGGTTCCGTGTTTACGGACGGCGCGACATAGTCAAGATTTTTTACCGCGACAAAAGAATCGTCAACATAGACCGTTTCCACTTTTGGAATAACGGCTGGGGCTTCTTGTCTTTCAACGCCAAGAACTTTCGTGTCTATCGGCTTTATGGATGGCGCGCTTGCGCCTTTAGAAGTCGCCTTGATTTCTTTTTTTTGCGCTACAGCCTGCGCGGACGGAATAACTGGAATTGGTGTACCAAACATCTGAACGACAAAAGTCGTTTCCCTGCCCTGATACCGTCCTCGCGCGGTCGCAATGCCAATTTCCGTAAAATTTTTGTTCAAAATATTAGCACGATGCTTTGGAGAATTGAGCCACGCTTTGTTTACTCCTTCCGAATCGGAAAAGTCAATCGCAAGATTTTCTCCGGCATAGAGAAACAGGTAGCCCGTTTCCGTAAACCAATACCATGGCGTCACCCCATCAGGACTTGTATGTGCGAAATATCCTTTCTGCGACATATCAAGCGCCTTCTTTCGCGCCACCCCTTCCAAAAGCGAATTTATTGCAAGCACAGGGATTCCTTCTGTCATACGGTCTTCATTCGCAAGATCCGCAAGCACTTTTGGAAGAATTGCCGCAAAAAGATTTGACCGCTGAATAACGCTCGCATGAAAAAGCGATCCCAAAAAAAGAAACACGATAACAATTGCGATCATCACAATCGCACGCCCTCTCAAAAAATGCGGTCTATATTCGTTCTCTTCGTTCGGTATAAAATATTTTTTCAGCGCATTTTTCATTTATCATTGAGCCTTCAATTACTCACACCAATAGCATAATACTCCCTCTCGCCTCATAAAAACAATCCCGCCAAAGCGGGATTGTTTTTAGCGCGTTACGGCTGTTGCGCAATCAACTGAGCAAGCCGTGCCTGCAATTCCGCGAGAATCGCACGCAAAATTTCCGCGATGCGTCCTCGCAGGGTTTCAATAAGCCGTTGCTGGAGCTGAATAATCTGTAAACGAATCGCCTCAATCTGATCGTCAACGCTGGCTCCCAAGACCTGCCCGCCACCAACGCTTCCTCCCGGAGTAAACGGTATACCGTTTCCGCCATCATCTTGCGGAGGCAACGGATTTGAAGATTCTGTCGGTGGTATCGGCGATTCCGGATTATTCACTTGATTCAGATGATTACCAAAATCAATCGGATTGCCTTCGCCAACGGTAGATATATTCTGACCGCTTACTTCAATAAAGATATCAAAGAAAGAACTTTGTACGAGAGACGGCTGTTCAACGGTACGATAAGTAATATCAAAGAAAGAATCAATGCGTGGCGCTGGATGCGTTGGCGTCCATCCTTCGCGACTTGCCTCAAATACTTTGTACTCACCGGGCAATGGAGCTCGCAACGAATATGCGCCATCTGATCCGGTAAGCGAGAGCTCTATGATTTCAATAGGAATAGTTTGCGCTCCTTCTTCGCGAGGCATTACACGGCCAAGCGCGATCTGCCATCCTTCTTTACCGTGCTCATTTTCATCCCACATACCATCGCCATCTAGATCGTCCCACTTGCGTCCAGTTATCGTTCCGTGTTTGAAATTTCCAAATTGAAGAAGGCGTTCGTTCGTATCAGTCGTAATCTCCTGTCCCGATTGAAGTTCAACGAATATGTCAAAAAACGAGTCGCGAACAAGCGACGGCTGGCTTCCGAGATCAATGCGATATGTTATGTCGAAGAAAGAATCAATGCGAGGAGGGTTTACAGCGCTCCAATCACCGCGCTGTTCCTCAAATACTTTATAAGTTCCCGATTCTTTTACCGGAAGAACATATTTTCCGTCAGACCCGGTAAGCGAGAGCTCTATGATTTCAATAGGAATAATATTATCTTCGAGATTTTGGTCAGGCATGACGCGCCCTAAAGCAATCGTCCATCCTCCAAGCGCGGGCTCGCCATGATCCCATACGCCATCACCATCTAGATCGTCCCACTTATAACCAATGACGGTTGACGCTTTCATATTTCCAAAATCCTTTTTCTTTGCGTTTTTTCTGGATTCAATCACGACGACATATGAGCGCGATTCTCCTGCTGGTTTTGTCTGCGCCCAGCCGTCTTTCATAATCTCGCGAATTGTGTATGTTCCGGGCTCAAGATCAGTAAATTTATATTTTCCGTTTCGGTCAGTTTCAACCGATGGCTCTTCTTCGTCGAGGGTTCCGCTGTTATTCAAATCAAGATATATCGTCCAGCCAGAAAGCCACGGCTCGCTGTCATTTTTACTGCCATTGCCGTCAACATCTTCAAATTTTTTGCCGGAAATTGAACCTTTTGTATAATTGCCAAACGAAATGTCTGGCTTTATTTCACCAGCGCGAACATCAAGCTGATATCCAATAGTGCCGTTTTCGCACTGCATTCCTTCTGTCGGGTATGTTTGTTGCCATTTATTACGAGTTCCTTCGCACACGCGATACAGCCCAGGTTCAAGATTTGTAAACGAATAGTTTCCACCTTGACCGGTAGTGACCGTGCGCAAAAGATCAAAATCGGGATCGCCAATTTCACCTTGGGCTTGTTGCCAAAGCTCAATCGGCCAGTTTTTAACACCGCCGTCTTTTCTGTCTTTTGTGCCATTCGCGTTTTTATCGTTCCATTTTTTGCCCGTAATCATTCCGTATTGGGTATTATTGAAAAGACATTGAATGGTCGCTCCCGGATCAAGCGTAAATTGAATTGAACCGCCATTTACAGAAGTATCACCGCATGAAGCGCTTTGGATTCCCGCCCATCCTTCTGGAAGAATTTCGGTTAAATCATAACTGCCCGCAATAAGATCGGACCATGATCCAGAACCGGAACCAATCCACGAAAGAGGATTGGGAATTGAGGGGCCGTTCAGAGAAAATGTAAAGAGGCCTTCGTTTGGATTGGCTATTTTTTCAAGCTGAACCGATCCGCGCTGTGTGTTCGTAAATGCGCAGGTAATAATCTCGCCCGGACTAAGTTCAATTTCTTCTGGATCAGATTCATCACTGCAGACAGCAGAGGTAAGGTCCCACCCCGACGGCACTTGTTCGCTTATGGAATATTCTTCATCCGCGAGCCACTCGCTTTCGTGCGTATAGTCATTTTCGTCATTGAGCGTTATCTCGCCAGCATAATTAGTTTCAAAATCAAACTCTTGCCCGTCTTCATCCTGCTCCGGCTCAGCCACCTTTTCAATGATAATTTTTCCAAGTTTTGTATTCGTAAAAGTGCAGGTAACGGTGTCCCCGGCATCAACAGTTATTGTCTTGCCGCTTGGAGGAGCAAATTCTCCAACCGATCCGTCATATTCACAAGAAATATCTGAAAGCACCCAGCCATCTGGAACATCTTCAGAAATCGTATAAGTTCCTTCAGCAACATCGGTTGCGTATTCACCGCCATTTGAAAGAGAAAATCCGTCATTTCCCGTTACAGAAAAATTAAACGAATCTTCCGCACTCTGCGGATTTGTTACTTTGCGGACGATAATACGCCCCCGCTCTTGAGGTTCTTGCCAGTTGCCAAACCGCGCGACATCTACTACACGCGATTCACCGTCATAGTACCGATGTACCACTTCGCCATTCGGCCAAATATCAATATTGTACCCGCCGAGAATCTGCGGATCAGGAAATGTCTGTGTCCAACCATCTTGACCGCTTTCTTGCATCCATAACCCGACATAACTTGAACCAACCGGAACAGTCCATTCCACTGACCCATTTGCATCGGTATTCTGACAGCTTGATGGCGAAATCGGATAATCGGGATTATTTCCGTCACCAGAGAGACAGAGCGTCCAATTTTCTAATGAATAATCTCCGCTGTCGGGATCATAAGGACCATGCGGTTCAGCATCAAAATATTTAAAACCATGGACTTGCGCAGTCGCCTCAGCAACGGTTACTGAATCAGAACAAGTATTGTTTCCCTCATTTGACTCGGTAACTTCGGTGTCATAATCAATCTCGCAATCCTTCGTAGGCCGCGGATTATTGAGAGTCCCGACCGCAGTCGGATATACATCGACAAAAACATCAAAAAAACTATCTGGGGGCATCACAACGCTATTGCCGTCATTATTACTGACCCTACATTTTAGATCGCGATTTTTTGTACTGTCCTGCGTACAATTGATTGATCCTATAACAGTAACGCCTGAAGTGAAAACAGAAAAAGACCCATATGCATTAACACCGTCACTCGGCATCTCGTCTTTTAGAATTTTGTCATTCTTTCCAAATGTAGCGGTTCCCTCTCCGATATTTTGAACACGAAGTTTCCATTTGAATGTTCCGTTCGCCGTCGCTGTCCCTTCGTGTGTTTTTGTAATTATTAAATCAGGCTTAACGACGACGGCCGAAACGGCAAGCGGCATTACAGCAGACACGACCAGCAACATCACAAAAACCGCGCCCGCGACTGCAGTGAGAACGCTTGAAAAACAAAAACTTCCCATTTTACTATTATTCATCTGTACATTTTTGCCGAACAAATCAGCTTCCCGTAATTCTTCTAAAAACACAGCAAGAACTTGAGAAAACTTGAGAAATCGACATTCCTTCAGCAGATTTTATAAAATATTTAAAGAGGATTGTGCTATCGCTTAACGCAAATTTGTTGATTAACTTATATCACTATATGAATATTTTGTCAAGAAAAATATGGGCACGGTACTATCAAAAAAAATCAATTAGTGATGCGCACCCGATCAAAAACTATAAAATTTTCAGCGAAGCAACAAAATACAGCGTATCATATTTTTTGACAAGACAAAAAATTCGAAATTTATCGAATTCCAGTATCAATAAAAATGTCGGCTTCAACAATTTGACCAACGGAAAGAGTAAATGGTCGAGGGAGATTTTTTGAAAAATCAATCCCCGCGCGCTTCATATCCAAAATATAATTTCCCGGTGCCAGCTTGAATGAATATGTTCCATCGGAATTGATCGACGCGAAAGCAACAACAGTTTTCCCGTCAGCGCGATATATGACGAGCGTTCGCGCCGTGTACGCACTCGGTGGCGTTTTGCACGGCATATCAATCCGCTCAACAGGACAAATTGGCCCGATTGATACACTGCCCTGTATGATTCCGGCATTCATTTCATTTCCGCCGGTTGTGCCCATGTCAGAAATATTTTTTTCTATTTTTTCTTCGGGACATCGCGCAAATTCACAGTTAGGCCCCGTTCTTCCAACGGCGCTTCCGTCCGGACAAAGTTTTGCCTCCGCTGTACACGCAATCTCCTCTCCAGCGCCGTTCTTATTTTGCAAAAACACTTGAACCGCAAATCCAGCGACAACAATAAACACGGCACTGAAAAAAATGACAACAAATTTTTGATTCATATTTTTTATCATATCATTTTTTTCAACTTTACACATCGAAAATTATTAGCTATTCTTAAAAACAATATTCAACGATAGCCCTGCCAGCAGGCAGGTCAGCGGTGAAGTATGTTGAAATTATGCCACGGTAGCTCAGCGGGTTTGAAGCAAATGTCTTTGCTTCAAACGGGTGTTACGAGTATGTTGGCTCTACCAACGAGCGGAGCACTATGCCACGGCGTAGCAGTAAAACTGATACCGCTGAGCAAAACAATTGCATATTCCCCGGTAGCTCAGCGGTAGAGCAGCTCGCTGTTAACGAGTTGGTCCCAGGTTCGAATCCTGGCCGGGGAGCATTTCGTGGAATATCTTGCGCTGGATTTTTCCAGCGGCCGATTCCTGAATAGCAAAAACTTTTACGAGCTCGAAGCCGTTCCGGTCGGCATAATCTCGCAAAAGTT
>CAYIPF010000042.1:0-6243 GCA_964365285.1 uncultured Candidatus Saccharibacteria bacterium
ATTCACTGAACCTGCCACAGCTCCTCCTGGAGGAAATGTTGAACCTCCTATCAATACAAGTAGTACGGCGCAGACGAAGTAGGGAGGATTGAATATTATGGGTAATATGGGCATCGGTATAACGCCCGCACCAGCAACAAAGCTCCATGTCAATGGCGGGCAAGTCATTATCGGCTCGATATTGCAGAACTACTGGACCGGTAGTCAAAACTGGAACGCGACCCTGCGGCTCGACGGGTTAGACCACACAAGCATTAATTTTCAGGATGCCGGTCATAGCGTTGGCGACATCACATATGTAGGAGGAGTAATGTATGTAATGTATATTGGGCGGGATATCGGTTGGGGTCCGGCAATGGCTAACTTCCCAGGTGCCATAAATCTCGGTGGCGCATCGGCACCGCTTTTTAGACCACGAGTGGAACTGGTCAGAGGAGGCTGGGGAACTTGCGCCGAGGGGAATATTACTATAAGTGGCTCTTGTTGGTATGCACATACCTGCGACGACAATAGCAACTGTTTCAACTCTTGGAAGGCAATATGTCAAGCAGAGGGCGGAACGGCATATGATACAGGATATTGGGATTTATTATGTGTTATGCCAAATATATTTACGGGAATTTACTCTAGATAATAAATTCTGTCTCTATATCTAATCTATGTATAATTCTTTTACGCGAACTCAAATCGTTTTAATAATTATCGCCGCGATGCTTCTTTTTGGGGCAATGATTGAGTTACGGATACGCCAAATAGTGCGGCAGAATCTTATGCGGTCGATGCAAGACGGGATTGTCTCCACGGACGCCACATCGTCTTCTCAGTCTTCTCAGTCGCTTCCCGCTTTCAATTTGCCAGATTTGCCAGTATTTAAAAACTTCTATGTTGGCGGCAAAATTGTTACAGTGGGGAAAAACGAGATTAGTGTTGAACGGCCAGTCATACCCAAGAGTCCCGGCGAGAAGGTAACGGTTGGGAAAGTGTCTTATGCTGTCACGCCGGATACAGTACTTGTCGCGTGGAAGCTCAAATCACACGAGGAAGTCGGCAGAGCACACTACGAGGCGCGAGAACGGCAAATTTCAAAAAAGTCCGACATTCCTCTTTGGTATGATAAGGAGGAAAATATAGAGTTGACGAATCTTAAGACCGGCGACATTGTCTGGATTTTTCCGGTTGGCGATACGCATGACGCGCTGGTAATCGCAAAAATTCTTCCTTCGTTGTGAGTGACAATCAAGAATCAGCCGCAAGCGGATGGGGCGTGAAATGTATAGGCTACCAGGGAGTGAGTTGAGAGGACTTCCTCGTCTTTCCTTTGTCAGTGGCGTAACATAATGTTTTACTGTCTTTCAATTCCCTCGTTGGATATGAAGACTGGTGATCGTCGTGTAATAATGTGTAGGGTCATATTAATGATATTATCGGCAATGTTGTGTCATGGCACAATCACGGCATAACTGTTCAGGATGATTGGATAACTTGACTATTATTATTATTGGCTATTACATCCGGATGCTACTGGTGGTAGAAGTGTGATAATGGGGTCAGGAGCCTTTTCAAGAGCCATAAGGCATGGTAATGTTATCTCATGCCAAGAATACACAGGGTTGATGTTGGAGATATTGTGTATCATGTGATTAATCGTGCGAATGCGCGACTGCGGATATTCAATGCAAACAAAGATTACCAACTCTTTGAGGAAGTTTTAGAGGAGGCGCGAGAAAAGTTTGCCATGAGAATACTTGCGTACTGCATTATGCCAAACCATTGGCATTTTGTTTTGTATCCCGCCGCAGACGGCGATTTGCAGGTATTCATGAGATGGCTTTCTATGACGCATACGCAACGGTGGCACTCGCGGCACAAAACCATAGGTTCCGGGCATCTCTATCAAGGGAGATATAAATCATTTCCCGTACAGACAAATGAGTATCTTCTGCAATTATTCAGATATGTGGAACGGAATGCATTACGAGCAAAATTTGTCAAAAAAGCGGAGCAGTGGAGATGGTCAAGTTTGCATAGACGAGAAAATGGAAGCGCTAAAGAAAAGAAATTGTTGTCACATTGGCCAATTGATATGCCGCACGACTATCTCGGTTTGGTAAATACGCCGCATACCAACGCGGAGTTGGAATCTTTGCGATATTGCGTCAATAAAAGTAAGCCATTCGGAAAAGAAAGTTGGACACAGAGAACGATTGATAAGTTTGACTTAGCATCAACATTGAAAAATCCAGGCAGACCCAAAAAAGGCTCCTGACCCCATTTATCCCATTTACTGTTTTCATCTTTCAAATTAGTCCGGCAGTTTATAAATAAAGATGGATTTTCCGGCGCGCGCGACCGGTTCGTATCCTTGTAGCCACCGATATTCATCTTCCTGCTTCCGTTCAAATTCCGGAATTGTTTTTCCGCGCGCTCCCTGAAGAAATGTCGCCGATATCGCGAACCATCCTTTTGCGGGACCTCGAGCCGACCACCATGGTTTTGCCGTATCGCCAAAATAATATTGGAGATTGCCTCCGCCGAAGTAGTCAATCGCTATTGTATCGATGTTATTTTTTTTAGTAAACGCCCTCAACCGTTTCAAGTCCTGTCCCCAGTCGTAGTTTGAATCGGTAATGAGGAGGTATCCGTTGTCTGTCCCGCCGCCAAAAATATTATAATAGGAAAGGTATGCAGGATACGCTATGAGCATGTTAAAAATGAGCCACAGAAAAAGAAAAACAATAAAAACAACCTTTGAATACTTTAGAAAAAAAATTTTAAATAGTTCCCGAATCCATCCGAATAAGGACTCGCGCTCTTGAAATCCGTTTTCTGAAAGCCAGCGATTGATTTGCACCGCAATTAGAAGATATATAAATGGGAATGTCGGCATAACATGACGGACGCCGATGTTTAGGGGGCTTTTCATTGAGAATGCCCAATATACCGCAATCATAACAAGAGAAGAAAATTCGATAAAATGATCACCGATCCACCTGCGAATTGCCGAAAATGAATATGATTGCGCTCGGAGAATTCGCCGTATTGCGAGGAAAAATGCCAACGCAAGCATGATGAGGATTGGAGTCGCTTCTTTTGTTGCGTATGCAATTGGAAAATAAAGGCGTGATCCGGTATTGGACACTTCACCCATAAAATACGCCGTATTTCCTCCCGCGGAGCGTTGAAATACCATAAGAAGCCCGAGCATATACTGCGCCAATGGACGAAGTATGGGTTTATCGGATGCCGCGATTGTTAATTCTGCGGGACATCGGGCGAGGTATTTCAGAGTTGCGCAAGTTTCTCGCAAGGATCGTTTACCGTTTGCGAATGATCCTAAAATAAATTCCGTGTCGTTTCGCTGTCGTTCTGGCGGGTAATTCCAAACCGTGTATTGGTAGATAGGCCATATAAGCATTATCGCAATACCGGCAATCCCGAGGCATTTTCCAAGCAAGCGGATAAAAAATGCCGGATCACGGATTTCTCGCGCCACAACAAACGCGATAAACATAATTGCGTACATCGGCAGAAGAAGGATGAGAGAAAATTTAAGGATGGTGGCGGTCCCAAAACACAGTCCCGCAATGGCAATGTTTTTTTTGTTTGGATTTTTTAGAAATTCAATGAATCCAAATATCCCGAGCAAAAAGCCGACCGTAGCACCCAAGTCGGTGGTGACAAACCGCGAGTGGGCGATGATTATCGGCGAGAGCGCATACATGCCGAGCGTTAGGAGGGCGACGCCATCGGAGAAGCGTTTTCGGAGATATGTAAATAGAAGCCATCCCGTGAAAAGCGCGAGAAGAATGATTGGAACGCGCGACCAAAAAATAATCTTGTCCGCATCGTTTCCGGCGCGATACAAAAACTCTCTGCCAAAATCCCATTGTCCGTTGATGTCAGTGGTCCAGTGCGGAGAAGTTTCCGGAAAATTGATTTTGAGAAAAAGAAGCGGGACTGTAGCGATCATCTTGATGAGCGGAGGGTGCTCGGGATTGAGGCGATAGTCGCCCTTGGCAAGGTATGAATATCCCGCGGGAATGTGCGGGAGTTCGTCCATAATCGCGGAATCGTTCCACGCAGACCCAAACATTAAAATCGCCATTAAAGCCAAAATACTTGCGACGAACAATGATCGAATTTTTTTCATAGATTAGTAGTTTATGAGACTTATGAGGTTGAACCTCATAAGTCTCATAAGATTATGATTCATCTAGTATAATCCTTTTTTTGAATGCTCCACGCTCTTCGCGTTTCTTTTTTTGAAGTTCAATAATATTCTCATTGGTCCAATTTTTATACTCAAGAATAGCGGTGATTACCTCAAACACATCCGCCATTTCTTCAAGAGATTCCGCTTCAATCCATTCATTAACTTCTTCATGGAGTTTCTCTTTCAGTTTTTGCCAATATTCTATATCACCAGCAATATGAATTACCGATTCCCCGCCTTTTTGTTTTATATGGTCAGGGATTTTATCCCTGACCAATTTGTTATATTTTTTCTTGTTTTCCATGATATTTCTATTTTACCACATTCACATGGCCATGACATATTAACGCGCTTCAAATACGGCAAAATCTCCGGGTATCGTCGGCGAGATAGCCGGAAACCGCTCTTTTATTTTTCCGATAAGATCTTTTGTGGTGTTGATTGGAATAATAAAGAGCGGGCGCTCGATGGGGATTAAAAATAGTTCGTTTTCAAGAATATAATGCGTGTTTTTTTCGCGACGAGTTTTCTCCGTAAATGTTCCGGTAAGAAACATAATAGGCTGTCCCGAAATCGGGATTTCGCGCACAGTGTCGCCGCCGCCGTTTACGATGACATATTTCGATGTATCGGCGGGAAGTGTTTTCATGAATCGTCCGATATTCGTCAGGTTTGCCGAAAAACCAAGATACGCGTCTTTGCTGTTTGCAAAGCGAAAATGGTACATATCCAAAAGATTAAGGGCAACGAATGTCAGCACGAGAAAAAAAAGAAACAGGAACTCTTTTCTAATCCGCTGGATTTGAGAAGTGCGATTTGCATGTTCTGGATTTCGCGCGGAAGCAGAAAGATATTCATCTGCTAATTTCCAAATCCACGTCACTCCTGTGCCAGACATAATCATAACTGGAATCAACATTCCAATTCCGCGGAGGGCGTGCGGGAGTCCCTCTCGCGTGAGTACCGCCGGAAGCATCATCGCGATAAAACTCGCGCATAGAAAAAGCGACTGTTCTTTGGTCTCGCTTCCTTTTTGCAGGAGTCCAATGAGCGTGAGAATCAGTCCGATGATAAAAAATATTCCAACGGGCCAATACAGTTCTGGCTGGCAGTTGAAATTGTGCCGTTCATTGCAATCTCCGCGAACATTGAACATCCCAAGCGAAAGCATGGTTGAGCGGGCGAATTCATAGGAAGGATTTTCTGCGGAAAATATGGAAACTTGTCCTCCGCGCCCGGTGAAGTTAGCTCGGTTATTGAGAAAATACCAGCCAATTGGAAGCGCTATAACGAAAATTACAAGAA
Organism: uncultured Candidatus Saccharibacteria bacterium; assembly: GCA_964365285.1. Lineage (GTDB taxonomy): Bacteria > Patescibacteriota > Minisyncoccia > Sungbacterales > JBBTQR01 > JBBTQR01. The sequence continues at coordinate 5,519 of CAYIPF010000042.1, forward strand.
GTATAAAAAGTGTGATGCATGGGGCGCACCCCTTTGTTTCGCTGTCGCGCTTTTTTCGCCATATCAAAACTTTATAGCTAAGAACGGCGGCGAGAATAAGCGGTACCAAGCGAAACGCGATATAGGTATGAAATCCAAGTCCGATGAAAATTCCGGCGCACAAGGCGGCGGTGATTTTGCGCGTGCGGAATGCTTTAAAGAGCCAATAAAATCCAAACGAGAGAAAAAACGGAACCATAATCGCACGAAAACCAATACGGGAGAAATTAACATGCCAATAGCTTGTAGCAAGAAAAAACGCTGAAAAAAGGGCTATCAACGAGCTGGGAAGCGCGGTGCGAAATATGACGGGAGTCATGTGGAAGAGTTCTTTGGTGAGGAGATAAACCCCAAGTACCGTAAGCGAACCAAATAGCGCGGATACTCCGCGGAGAGCCCACGGCTCATTGCCAAAAATACGCACTGCAAGCGCTTGGATATTTATAAAAAGCCCTTCACGGCCGTTGTTTTCCGGATAAAAAATTTTTCCGCCGAAAACAAACCCATTTTCGGAAGAAAATCGCGTGTTTTCAATAGTCTCTAGCGCGTTAGAGCCGTTCATCGCCTCGTCCGGATAGAGGCCGGGCGGAGTATTTTTCAGGTCGTAAAAACGAAAAAAAATTCCAAGGAGAAGGACAATCGTTAAAAGCAAATATTCAAGTTTTTTGCTCATGATGTCTATTATA
>CAYIPF010000043.1:0-6182 GCA_964365285.1 uncultured Candidatus Saccharibacteria bacterium
TGAGCGAGGAAATACTAAGACTAGCAAGTCGAATGTACGGGAACAAAGGTCAATATTACGCGGTCTCTGCCACGCGTTTGTATGAGCGAGGCAAGTTCCAACGATAACCTTGGGGCTTTGCCCCGAAAAGTTTTATTTCACTTCTTTGAATTCAACGATTGGAAGGACCGCTCTTATTGTGTTTTGAGATGAAGCTGGCAATGAGCAGGTAAGCCCGCTTGTATCAGTTACCTGAAGCGTAACAGTTGTAAATTTTGCGTTTAATGTAACATTAACAGGTGAAACCGTTGATGAGGACGGACTTGCGACAGGAGTTGAAGCAAATGTCCAATTTCGCGATAAGAAATTCGCTCCTCCAAAGAATATTGATGCGTCGGTGAATATTGTAATTCTTCCTTGAGTTGGAATTGCTGGGGAAATACGAAAATCAACCGATGGTCCTTGATGCGGGGCTGTGGTGAATTGTGCGGATGTCCATTGAGAAGGATTAACGGGAGGACTTCCGAGCCATGCGCGTACGCGATAATTATATGTGGTGTTATACGTCAGAACTCCAGAGGGGATTGGTATCAATGTTGCGCTTGATTGAATGGGGACTGGCGTTGTTTGATAAATTGGTAAGGCAAAACTCGTATCCGATAATGAAGAAACTTGTATCTGATAGCCGGTTTGGGTGTTCGTATTTCCGAACGGATCCGTAAATGTCCATGAGATCATTGGAGTCGGAGTAGAACTGCAGTACGCGCCAGAACTTATTAGAGCGTCAGTTGTAAGACTCGATACATCTCCATTGCATTTTACTTTAACGCCATACGGTTGTCCGCTCGGATCAGTAAGTCCGCTCATACTAATCCATCCTATGACATTCGATCCCCACGCGTATCCCGTGAGCGTACAGCCGTCGCTACCGCCAAGCACTACTCCCGGTCCATAATTTCCTCCGCTATCAAATTTAATCCATCCGTCCCACGAGGCGTCATTTGCTAATGCCCGTGCCCAGCCGGTCGCTGGTCCGGAAAGCGGAATATTTGCTGATTGATTAGGCAGTGTTGGAGGATTTGGTGGCATAGAAGGATTAAAAATAGTCCATCCGATTTTGTCAGACCACGCATAACCAGATAAGTTTCCGTTAGTCGCCCGCATAACTCCATAGTGAGCCATTGGTGTTCCGGCAGAAGGACAGTCAGGAACGGCGCCATCTGATTGACCATTATTGTCTGCATCGCAATTTGCGCTGGTAAAGCTGATCCAGCCGATATTTGACGACCATGCGTATCCAGAAAGAGGCTGAAGCCCGCTTAGGTGGGTTGCGGAAACGGGCTGAAATGGAAATGTAAGCCATAGAAAAAGAAAAAGTCCGAATGTAATGCCCGATAGTTTTAGAATTTTATCGCAAGAATTCATTTTTTAAGTATAGCATGGAGCGGAAAATAAAGTTATATGGGTTATCCACAATGCATGTAAGACGGTTTTACTCAAATTTTGCTCCCAAAGCCCATGGATATCCATTTAAAAACGCTTCTCCGGAGATCGTCCTTCTTCCTTCGACTTGAAGTTCGTTAAGAAAAATGCCTCCGCTCGCGGCGACAACGAATGGGAGTCCGTTATGTTTAAGTGTTTTCCCGCACTCTTCTTGCGATGGTTGTGTCGAAACGGTTGCGTGAATAATTTTTATTCTGATGGTTTTGTTGGCGTTTTTAACGAATCCAAAAGCACCGGGCCAATCGGCGTATGCTCGGATTTTTCGTTCAATAATTTCAGCTGATTCGTTCCATCGTATATGGCCATCTTCTTTTAGAATGAGCTTTGTAAATGTTGTCGCGGTATGATTTTGTTCTTGTGGAGCAATGGAATCAGAAAGCCATTGCGGAAGCGTTTTTACGATGAGTCGGGCTCCGCGATCCGCAAGACGCGCGCCGAGAGTTTTGGCCGTATCGTTCGGAGAAATATTTTCTTCTTCTTGCGCGATGATTGGACCATGGTCGAGTTCTTTGTCCACGAGCATAATTGTAACGCCGGTTTTTTCTTTGTTCTTTTCGCTTTCGAGAATCGCGTATTGAATTGGGGAAGGACCGCGAAATTTCGGAAGGAGGGAGGGATGAATATTAAGAATACCTTTTGGGAAAAGTTGAATGATGCGTTCAGGAATGAGTTTTCCGTATGCGGCGACAACGCCGATACCCGCACGGAATGATTTTAGTTTTTCAATACTTTCTTCATATGAAAGTTTCTCGGGCTGGAAAAGCGGAAGTCCGAGTTTTTTCGCGCACAGAGCGACTGGAGAAGGAGTGTTTTTTAAACCGCGCCCACAAGGTCGATCGGGAAGCGTAATGACAGTGGCGGGCGTGAAGCCCGCCACAACAAGCGCTTCCAGCGCCGGAACGGCGAATTTTGACGTGCCAAAGAAAAGAATATTCATTACAGTTTGCTTGAATTTTTTTTCAATTTTAATTCCTCGTGCATTTTTTCAATAAAGAGAATGCCGTCGAGGTGATCCATTTCGTGCTGTATGACGCGAGCGAAAAATTTTGAATAGCCGCGAGAATGTTTTTTACCGCGTTCATCGTACCACTCCGTTGTTATTTTTTCCGGACGGCGCACAAGCCCGAAAATTCCCGGCACGCTCAAGCATCCCTCCGCCATGTCGATTTTTTTCGCGGAAAATTTTTTGATAACCGGATTGATAAAAACGCGGTAGTTCCAATCAGGTTTTTCTTCTCGCCTCTCTTCATTTTTTTCTTTTTCGTCATTTTTCTTTTGATTCTTGACTTTTGATTCCTGATTTTTGTCTACGGCTTCCGCTTCTTCAGATATCAAAAATAGTCGCACCGATTCGCCGATTTGAGGCGCGGCAAGTCCAATGCCGTCATCTGAATTTCGAAGCGTTTCTTTCATGGCAAAAATGAGCTCCTGAGCTTCTTTGGAGTCGATGTTTTTTAGATCTATTTCTTTCGCTTTTTTGCGCAGAATCGGATGCGGATGCGTGAGAATTGTGAGCATATTTTATGAAACACGGCAGAGTAGAGTATAAAATAGAAACAGTTTTAACAATAGCAAACATTCCGAATGCTCACAGGACAAAACTAAAGACAGAAAAAATATAGCAAGAACCGGGCAAAATTTCTACTCTTCGCTTGCCGTTTCTTTTGCCAACTCTTCTTTTATCTTGTCGGCAATTTCTTTGCGGAGCTTTTCATCTTCTTTGAGTTTTGTTTTTGCCGCGTCAAATCCTTGGCCAAGTTTTACCGTTCCATATGAAAAGCTCGCGCCTGATTTTTTAACAAGTCCTTTCGCCAGTCCCAGATTAAGAAGATCGCCTTCATACGAGATGCCTTCGTTATAAAAAATATCGAACTCAGCCCTCCGAAACGGCGGTGCGACTTTGTTTTTTACGACTTTTGCTTTTACGCGATTTCCAATCGTTTCCTCCCCTTTTTTTATTTGCGCCATTCGCCGGATATCAATACGAACTGAAGAATAAAATTTCAGCGCTTTTCCTCCGGGGGTTGTTTCCGGATTTCCAAACATCATGCCGATTTGCGAGCGGATTTGGTTGATAAAAATAACTACGCAACGGGAGCGGGCGATGAACGCGGTGAGTTTTCGCAGGGCGTGCGACATGAGGCGCGCCTGGAGTCCGATGGTTTGCTGACCCATTTCTCCCTCAATTTCAGCGCGCGGAGTGAGCGCGGCTACGGAGTCGATGACGATGACATCCACGACATTTGACTTGATGAGCGATTCAACGATATCAAGCGCCTGTTCGCCGTTATCCGGCTGGGATATGAGAAGGTCGTGTATTTTAACGCCGATTTTTTTTGCGTATTCCGGATCAAGCGCGTGTTCAGCGTCTACGAAAGCGGCGAGTCCGCCTTTTTTCTGGGCTTCAGCCACGACATGAAGTGCTAAAGTCGTTTTTCCGGACGATTCAGGTCCAAAAATTTCAACGACACGGCCTCGGGGAAGTCCGCCGACACCGAGCGCGACATCAAGCGCGATGGATCCCGTGGGAATCGTATCAATATCAACCCTCCTTGCGTCACCCAATTTCATGATTGCTCCTTCGCCGAACTTTTCTTGAATTTCTTTCACGGTATCTTCAAGAATTTTCAATTTTTGTGTTTTTTCTTCTTTCAATTTTTTAAAACACGGGACACGAAACATGAGACATGGGATTTCCTTGTCGCTTGTCGCTTGTCGCTTGTTATTATTCTACGACAATCCTTCGTTCTATCACCGCAGTGCGTCCAAAGCTATTTTTTCCTTCAAGTGTTAGCGTATTGATGCCGTGCTGGAGGACGATTGTTTGGGAAAATTTTCCATCAGTGTCAATATATACCGGTTGCTTGTTCAAAGTCAATTCAATATGAGAATCTGCCGTGCCATGAACTGTCAGAACGGACGACGATGTCAGTATATCTTCCCGTGGTTCGTCGAATGTGAATGATGGCGTGCGGGTAGTGACAAATGTGCTGTTTGCAAAATAGAGAATGAGCGCCGTGGCGCATAAAAGTCCCGCCGATACCAGCGCGATTCGCGGTGTAATATATTCTTTCATCGATTTTTTTTTGAGAAGCTGTGAAACGGGATGATGTTTTGTGAGTGGCGCATGCGCATTCCACGCACGATCAAATTCTTTAACGCACGGTTCCTCATCAAATCCAAGGATCACGGCGTATTTTCGCGTAAGACCTTTTGCGTATACATACGCCGAAAAAAATGAAAAGCGCCCCTCTTCGAGAGCTGTAATATGTTCGTGCGAAACACTAAGTTTTTTCGCGATATCTTCAATGGTCATTTTGCGTTTTTCCCGCTCGTGTCGAAACACTTCTCCCATTGATATTTTTTTATCATTCGTATTTTCTCTTTTTTCCATATAAGAAAGTATCGCTGAAATTTGTTCGTTTTGGAAGTCGACATGAGCGTATTTTTATGGTAATTTACTTTGAATGATGAAATGTATTTCCGTGGAAGCTTCGTTTCCACGGAAAACGCTTCCGCTAAGGGCGGATCCGCACCGGCGAAAACCCCCCAACTCCATTTATATGTCTCTCAAAATCGGAATCGTCGGACTCCCAAATGTTGGTAAGTCAACACTATTTCAAGCGCTTACAAAAAAGGAGGTTAATATTTCTAATTATCCATTTTGTACTATTGAGCCGAATATCGGCGTTGTTGCGGTACCAGATGAACGAGTAAAAAAACTCGCGGATTTTTTTCATTCGGAAAAAGTCGTTCCAGCAATTGTAGAATTCGTTGATATCGCCGGACTTGTAAAGGGCGCTTCGGAGGGCGAGGGACTCGGGAATCAATTTCTCTCGCATATCCGTGATGTAGACGCGATTCTATACATGGTTCGTTTTTTTGAAAATCCCAACATCATTCATGTCGAAAAAACGGTTGATTCGATTCGCGACATTGATATTATTACCACAGAACTTTTGTTGAAAGACTTGGACACGATTCAGAAACGGAAAGAACGGGTTTCTCGTGACGCAAAGAGTGGCGCTAAAGAAGCGAAGACCGAATTAGAGCTTTTAGAAGAGCTTGAAAGAACGGTTGGCGATCAGCGGAGCGTTTTTTCCGTATATAAAAAAATAAATGAGAACGCTGAAAAGGTTGTCATGTTAAAATCTTTTCAGCTTCTGACGGGAAAGCCGGTTCTTTTCGCGATTAATACGGACAAAGAGGAGATCCCCGATGATCTAAAGGCAAAAATTATTTCGCATGGAGGCGAATACGCGCTTTTAAATGCAAAGAACGAATTGGACTCTGTGGCGTTTTCTTCCGAAGAACGCGCGGAATTAGGTTTGCCGTTGTCCAAGCTTGATGCGGTTATTAAAAAGTCGTATATGATTTTGAATTTGATAACATTTCTTACAACGGGACCTGATGAAACGCGGGCATGGACAATTGTGAACGGCGTCAAAGCGTCGCAAGCGGCGGGAACGATACATTCTGATTTTGAGAAAAAATTTATTCGCGCGGATACTATCCGCTGGGGCGAGCTTTTGGAAGCTGGTGGCTGGGCGGAAGCACGCGTTAAGGGCAAGGTCCGCGCGGAAGGAAAGGAATACATAGTCCAAGACGGCGATGTGCTGGAGATTAAACATTCATGAAATGCGAAGCGGGAAGCATAAGAAGCGCGAAATAAAGGTTCCTCGGGGCAAGCTCCGAGGTAT
>CAYIPF010000044.1:0-6005 GCA_964365285.1 uncultured Candidatus Saccharibacteria bacterium
AAAAAACATTATGTTCGCTGATTAAAGTATAGCATGGAAGGCAATAAAAAAATCCGTTTTTTTAAAAAATAAATAATTTTTTATTCTTTTTTCAAATATTTTTCTACAAAATGCTCTATAGAGATTATTTTTAAACGCTTTTCTTGTTTTTTCACTTAAACAGTTGATTGATACGAGTTTTTGCTTGACTTTGGGTTTAAAATAAAATATAATATTAAAATCTTTAACATGCGATGGTAGCTCTATTGATAGTGTTTCAAAGCACTGTTTCAATGGGGAGGAAAGTCCGAACACCCCCGATTTATTATGTTTGTAAAAAAAATCGGAAAAAAATCACGGCTAACGGCCGTCCAACAAAATGTTTAAATATTTTGTTACGGGAAAGTGCCACAGAGACTATACTAGCCATTGCTTTGCAATGGCAAAAGGTGAAAAGTGTCGCGTAGAACGCGACTCGCGCGCGCGGTAACGCGCGCGCGTGGAAAACCCGATTTGGTGCAAGAGCAAAGCCAACGCTTCGCGCTGGTAAAAAGTAGCTCGCTCTCGGTAGCTGCCGAGCATCGCCGTGAGCAATCACGCGAGAAGACAAATTACCATCACGCACGCATCGAAAGATATGCGCGTACAGAATTCGGCTTACGCATGTTAACGATATCTATCAAAAAAATCTCCGGAGCACCCGGAGATTTTTTTGATTGCCCTAAACTTTAAATACTTTAAATCCTAAAAACGCCTTTCTTCATTCTAGTCTTTTGCAAAACACTAGAATAGCATGAGCGCGAAAAGTAAGTGTATGGCGAACATTGGAGCCGTCATATATGCCTACGGCAAAAGATTTGCTGGAATTGTTGAGATAACATTTGTGCCGTCAATATCAATCGTGTCCGCGAAAAGAATCGCTGACAGTCCGTCCGACTCAATCGCAATTTGATTTTCACGAAAATGAAGATTGCGAAGTTCAGCGGATGACAATTCAAAATACAAAGCGGAAGGAACCCCCGACCCCCGATACCGCACAAAATCAGAATTTGAAACTCTCGCATATGGAGAGCGGCGGAACGAAAGTCCGTGCCTATACCCGTCTTCAAAAAGGGTATCGGAAATTTCCGCGCCTCCGTTTTCAATACTCAAAACTCCGCGTGAACCAAAACCGCCTCCGAAACGAAACTCGGCATGCGCCACCGTAGTCGTTCCGCTTCCGACACTCCGTATTCCCGACCAATCGCCACTTGTTCCCTGTGAGACGCCTCCACCATCCGTATCCCCTCCCCGCGCGTCATCAAACAGTGAAGTGAAATAAATCTTTTTTTCTGCGGTTCCTTTTGCAATGAGCGGTCCGCCAAGCGTCATATGAGCTAACGCACTTTCAAATTTTATTATACTCCCCGGTTCAACGGTTAACATAACACCATCAGCAGTCGAAAGCCCTATCGCGCCCACACCGCTTACCACAAACGGCAGAGTTCCGCCAAGCGTGCAATTTTCCGATAAACGACCTTGAATAAAAAATCCATTTATCGGACTTCCGGTCGCCGTGTTTGATCCGAATATCGGACACGCGGAGGAAATAAGCGCGCTGTATCGTATATTGTTTTTAAATACATTTCCGTCTATGACCGCTCCTCGCGTACTCGATTCCGATGAAAGCCCTATAGCATTTTCTTCAAATAAATTGTTTTTAATACTCGGCCCCCCTCCTTCCGCGTATACCCCAACTGAAGCGAAAGTTGCTGAACCGCTAATATCTCGGATTGTGTTTCCGACTATCTCTGCATTTGAATTTCTAAGCCGTATTCCATACCCTTGCCCGCCTTCGAACACGCTGTCTTTTATGGTTGGACTTGCGTTTTCCGCAAATAACAATGCTTGCGGGTGTCCCGTCCCGGACCATACTTTTCCGCCATATCTGATAATTGACCGCTCAATTGAGCCTACCGAACCCGGTCGAAATATAATAGAGTTCCATTCTCCGCGCGACGGAACCGTCGTAGTGCCGTTGCCATTTAAATCGCCTCCATATCCGTCATCATTAAAAGAAGTTATGACGACAGGTTTTTGAATTGTACCGGCAAAACGCAAAGAACCCTCAATAATTAGAGAATGGTTTCCAGTAAATTTGATAACAGTCCCTTCAGCCGCAGAAAGCGTTATGCCGGAGGGAATCATAAGATCTCCCGTTATGATATACGGACTCTGGTCTTCGGCTAAAACAATGTCCGCGCTTACTGTTTGCGATGGAGAAACAAGATAATTTGCGCTATTTCGCGCTTTTGGAGTTCCAAACACAGCCCCTCCATTTACATCTGTGCCATTTTTAATCAAAGCGTTATGCGATTTCCAGTTTTCCACATCCGCGCCGGCACGGCGCGGATTAATCCGTTCCATTGAAAATCCGGTATTATTACCTCCACACCAAATTAAAAATCCGCACCGCGCCGTTTTGTCAACCGTCGTTGAAGCAAAAGATAAAACAAGAATCTCCCCGCCATTTGCAAGACCAGACCCTTCCCCGTTCCCGAATTGCGTTGTGAGATTGGCAACGACATCAGAAATCGCCGTGTCATCGGTTCGTTCAATCAAATAATATCCTTTTGCCGGAATTACTCCTGTAAGCCGAATGAACGGCTTCTGATCCGTTTCTGAATATAAAACAAATCCGTCAAGATTGATTGGCAACATTGAATTATTGTACAGCTCAATATACTCGTCTTGATCGCGCGCAACAGTCCCTCCCCAGCCAACTTCATTAATGACGGCGGGAAGCAAACGAATCTCAACGGTTTTTTCCGCAATGAGCGAATTGTTGCCGGCGGTATCGCGCGCAAAAGCTGAAAATTGATACAGTCCATTGTCCTCAACGGAAAACCCGATCATGTCAGCCGAAGTCGTTGCCAATGGAAAATCAGCGCATGATAATCCGTTTTTCAAACATGAAATTTGATATCCCGCGACATCAGTGTCATCGCTTGACCATTGAATGGTTATTGTCGTAGTTGCCAAAAGGCATCCGGTACTTGAAAAAGAACTCGCGCATTCGGGAACGCGCAATGAAACAATCGGTGGAGTTGAATCAATTATTATTTCTTGACTTGAACTTGCGTTTGGCGTTGATGAACCGTTCGTTTGTGGAACTTCTGCCACGGGAATAGTAGAACCCGAAGACCCCTGCCCCCATATCGAAGTTTGGGGTTGACTTGCGGTGGTCGTGGTTGCCGTCACGCTTATAGTTGTGCTTGCAGTCGTTGTCGCAGAAGAAAGTTGCGTTGTTGTGGCCGTTATCAATGATGATGTCGCTTGCGGCGCGAAACTGGCAACCGTCGTCGTGCTTACGCCCAATACACGAAAAACGTCAACAGGCGGTATATTCTCTGGCGGATTTTCATTTAATTCGCCTCCCGAGACTATTACTGGTGCCAGTGCCGATGCATCCGCAAGAAAAGACGGCGCGGTCTGATTGGGCAGAGTCGCCGAAAGCAAAGCGAGGTTATTTTGAAAAAAATTGTTTGAGTTTGGATTGCTAAAAAGCGAATCGAAAATATACATTTTAAAATTATCAAACGCTGTTGCCGTTTCATCAACGCGCGCGGAAAGATAATTTTTAGAATCATAGAAAGCTGTTATTGTTGCGTCAACGGAATTGACAACCATAGCTACCGCTCTATCCGCTTGCCTGCTAACCCACGAACGATTTTTTTCATACAACATTCTTGTTTGTTGCTCTTTCGCGACCTCATCAAAAAACAGCTTCGCCACCCCCGCCCCATGAAGCACGGCTTGTTTGGAGAGATGAGACCAGTAGTCCTGAAGAATAATGTCCTTAGGAGCATCTAATGAATATACTTTTTCTCTTTTCCCAATTTTTTCTTCAATTTTTATTAATCTAAAGCGACTACCAAACTGATCTTTATTAAAACCGAAAGTAAATATTGTGCCATCTATAACCTCATCTTCTATATTTAGAATTAACGGTTTATTATATGATTTTAAAATAGTATCTTCACTGAAAAAATTCTGATTGGAATAAAGAGCCATTGAGTCAAAGCAAGAATTCAGATGATTGCAATAAAAAGGAACTTTCTTTTCTTTGATAAGGACGTCTGTGGTATTGAGATTTTCCGTATTCCACTTATCCGCCCAGTGTTCATAAGGACTTGATTGATGCAAAACACTATCTGCATACGGAGGATGAGCGTCATTTCGGGTGTGATCAGGAACCGCCATATCTTCAATAAGATGCAAAATATGACCTAATGTTTTTAATCCTCGTTCCTTGTCGCCCCATGCGTATTCGTACACTGCCCTATCCCAGGAAAAATCGGTATCGGAAGAGAAAAAACTTAGAAGTTTTCCGTACATTCTCTGTTGAAATACGACATCAGATGAAGCTTGCGCCAGAGTATCTTGGCCCCAGTATTTTGCTCCTAAAAACTCTGTTCCGCCCAAAACCAGTCCATTGAAATGAATCGGATCATAAAAATGATGCACTGCCCGAAGTCCGGCATCCTCATCAATACTTCCTTGCATAATAAGCTCTCTATCTACATCCGAAATATGATTGCTTGAATAATAATTGAAGAGCTTTACAATCTCTTGTGTTAGGGCTTTATGAGTTGTTTCTGGCTCATACGCAAATGAAAAAATAGGAGCAATTAAAATTACTCCTACTACAATAACAATTAATAATTTTAGAGCTCGGATATTTTCCATTTTCCAGTTTTAGAATTTTTATACATTACCAGCTGTGCAACGGCTCTTTTATTTTCCACCAGTGTAAAAAATGCCTTATCTTCATTAATTGATAATTTTGTCTTTCCTAAGTCATCTATCATTGATTCCAATAATCCTTCTTCTTTAACTTCTTTTAAATATTTTTTCTGTTCCTCTTGGTCTTCAATCATAAAATACTTGCTCGCCAGTTCAACGTCTCCTTTCTTAAGAGCATCAATAAAAAGCTGGAGCGTTTCTTCGGGGGTAGCGCCTCCGTATGTATCGTTTTCATATTTACTTTTAAGATCGTCAAAATACTTTATCGCCTGATACTCCGGGCTTTTACGATAGCGATATTCACTCACCCCCCACAAAATTGCCGCGCCTACAAGCGCAATACCGACAAACCCTCCAATATATTTAATATAGTTTTTCATAATTGGCCTATCCTACCAAAAATTAATATTTTATCAATCAAACGGGTCCTTTTTCCTTATATCTATAATTCGCGCGAATTAGGAATGCGTGGGTATATTGATGTTTAAAAAAGATGCTTGGGTTTCGTGTACGGCTTTCTTAAAAGACCATAACATGGATGGCGACTAAGATTGCATTACATGTCTGACGCCGAGTAGTAACAAAAATAATGAAACGCTCGCTTACTCTTACGCTAGTGTTTTGCAAAACACTAGCATAGGGATAAGAAGTTTACCAGTTCATGCTTGTCATACTTATATTTCAAGATTAAAAAGCTTCACGATTTCCTGCGTGAGAGCTTTATGCGCGGTCTCCGGCTCGTACGCGCGCACTAAAACAGGGACACCCGAGAGTATCCCTGTTGCGATTAACAGAACTCCGAATTTTATAATTCGCTTATTTTCCATCTATTGCTTATTTTTTGTAAAATTACCTGTATCTCAACGACATTCATTTTATTTGCAAGAACAAAAAACGCCTCTTTTCCGTTATTTTTGGTTAACTCTAATTTATTTATATTTTCAATTACTGAAGCAAGTAATCCTTTATCTTTCATCTCTTGCAAATATGTTTTTTCCTTCTCTTGTTCCTCAACCATAAAGTACTTACTCGCTAAATCAACATCACCCTTTTTCAAAGCATCAACAAAAAGCTGGAGCGTTTCTTCTGGAGTACTCCCACCATAGGTATCAGCTTCATATTTTTCGCGCAAGTCGTTGAAATACTTTTCCGCTTTGTGTTGCGGACTCTTGTAATAGCGATACTGTTCAACGGCAAAAAAAACAGCGAATCCCAAAAAAAGAACCGCCAAAAAACCAAGA
>CAYIPF010000045.1:0-5626 GCA_964365285.1 uncultured Candidatus Saccharibacteria bacterium
GTATTTAAACGATGGCAAAGGCACCAAAGATGAGGTGCGTGTAAAAGATTTGATTATAAACGTTTTACCCAAGAAATCAGATGCGCAGTCAGCTGATGATTGGAGCAGAATAATTTTAAACGATAAAACCTCGCCTGAACCTTTTGAAATTACCATTGGTAAAGACCCGAGCATCTTTGATAATCAATATTTCATTAGTTTTTTTACCACTGACAAAGAATCTGGCATCGCGTATTACGAAGTAAAAGAGGGAGATCGTGATTTTGTTAGAGCAGAAAGTCCATATCTGCTTAATGACCAATCATTGCAGAATCTCATAATAGTTAAGGTGATAGATAAAGCTGGAAATGAAAGAATCATAGAGCTCGCGCCTTTTGCGCCATTCTATAAAAATGTTCTGGTTTGGTTTGCTGTGCTCTTAGTAATTCTTCTGCTGATATTTTATATCCTTTGGAAGATTAAAACTCAAAAATGAAAAGTAAAAAAATACGATTTTTGAAGCCCGTGCTGTTTCTTGGTCTTTTCACCCTTTTGATTTTTGGTGCACCGGTAGCGAACGCCGCGACTCTTTATTTCAGTCCGTCTTCGGGTAATTTTTCTGTTGGCAACATTCTAAATGCGAGTGTTTTGGTCAATACGCAAGGCCAAGCAATAAACAATTCCGGTGCTGTTATAAACTTTCCAGCCGATCTTTTAGAGGTTGTTTCGGTCAGCAAATCCGGCTCCATTTTTTCGTTGTGGGTTGAAGAGCCAGCTTTTTCCAATAGCGCTGGCGCTATCTCTTTTGATGGCGGACTGCCGACCCCCGGTTTTAATGGGACAGCAGGGAAAATTGTAAATATTGTTTTTAGAATCCGCAATGCAGGAGTGGCTTCATTGGTTTTTTCTTCCGGGGCAGTCCGGGCAAATGACGGTTACGGAACGGATATTTTACAAACGAAAACGCAAGCACAATTCAATTTAATTTCCGAGGAACGGCCGATTGCTCCTCTGCCACCTGCTCTCGGAACTCCACAAGCGCCGAGTATTTCTTCGCCAACTCACCCAGATTCCAATAAATGGTACACGGCAGATGACGCAAAATTTGCTTGGCCAATAAGTTCTGGCGTGACCGCTATGAGATTACTTTTTGGGCGACTTTCTATTGCAGAACCATCAGTTCTTTATACTCCGCCTATCAGCCAAAGAACAATTGAGGACATAGGCGAGGGCATATGGTATTTCCACGCTCAATTAAAAAATAATAACGGCTGGGGAGACACTTCCCATTTCCGTTTCCAGATTGATACCGAGAAGCCAACCAGTTTTGATATTAAGGAAGTTAGAAGAGATGATCTTACCGATCCTCATGTAAAGTTCACTTTTGACGCGAGTGATAAAACATCGGGCATAGACCACTACGAGGTTCAAATTGACAACAATGACTCTGAGATATGGCAAGATGACGGTAGTCATACCTATACAATACCGGTCTTGAATCCGGGCAAACATACTTTAATTGCTAAGGCAATAGATAAGGCCGGCAATTCGTTAGCCAGTTCAGTGGAATTCATTATTGAGGCGCTGGAGCCGCCGACAATCACCGAATACACGAAAGAATTACAAAGCGGAGACATTCTAAAAGTTGGAGGAAATACCTATCCGAATTCTAAAGTTGTCTTGTGGCTTCAAAAAGAAAAAGAAAATGTCCAAAGTTATGACATGGAAAGCGACAAAGATGGAAACTTTATCTTTATCGCAGGTGAAAAGCCAAAGGATGGCATTTATCAATTATGGGCTGAGGTAATTGACAAGAGAGGCGCAAGAAGCGATCCATCAGATAAATTAACCATTGTTGTTCAGCGGTCGGCAATTTTGGAAGTAGCAACCCGGGCAGTAACATTCCTTGCTGTTATTATCCCGCTTATCGCCTTGATTGTCCTTTTGCTTATTCTTGTCTGGTACCTTTGGCACAAATTCACAACTATGAGGAAAAAGCTTCGAAAAGAGGTTCGCGAAGCGGAAGCGGCACTTCATAAGGCGTTTGATTTATTGAAAGAAGATATCCGCGAACAAATTAAAATACTTGAAAAAACCAGATCGCGGCGCGAACTTACTGAAGAAGAAGAAAAAATTATCAAGCAACTCAAGAAAGATTTGGACGACGCGGAAAAGTTTGTCAGGAAAGAAATTGAAGATATTGAGAAAGAGGTTAAATAGCTGGTCCTCAATAAATTTCTAACGGAGTGCCTTAATCTTGCCTCGTGGAGCTTTGTTCGTTGAATGTGAGTCGCGCTATTCGTAGTGTTTCGTATGAATGCGCGCCGTTCAATTTTTGAAAAATGGGCGAAAGTTTTTCTGTGCCGAGTTCGTGGAATGCGTCATGGATTTCGGTTATTGCCCGCTCATGTCCGTGCGCGAGATGCGCGATCTCGTGCGTTGAGAGCTTGTTATCTCTGTGGAGAAATTCCAGATGTTCTATAATTGTTCCTTCGGTTCTGTTGCGCATGCGTGCGATATCGGCTATGGCATGTCCAGATTGAATAAGTTTGAGGGTCTGTTCCCAACGGCATTTTTGCTGGGTTCTTTCGCGTGCGCGAGGTGTGCTATGATCGTTTTTCGAAATTATTTCTCCTCCGCACGCGTGAATAAACTGCTCATGGCGCGTTGTAATTTCGTCTTCCGTAATTTTGTCGAATGTTTTTATCGCTTGTTCTGATTGTGGACGAAATACAGCGTCTTTTATCAATACTTCCGGATGTACCTGAAACGCGCGATCGTTCCAGCCGAGCAGATACAGACCCGAAAGTCGTCTTACGCGCGAAAGCGCGACATAGCCTTGTCCGAATTCAAACACATTGCTTAAATCCATAACCGCCTCATCCAAACTCATTCCTTGGCTTTTATGCACTGTAATTGCCCATGCAAGGCGAAGCGGTAGTTGCGTAATTTGCGCGCGAATTTTTCCGTTTTCTTCCACAGTCCAATCCATCGGTTCAACCGCAATTTTTCTTCCGTTTCGCGTTTTGATAATTGGGTAGCCGTTCTCCGTATCAAATGTTTCAACGGTGCCAAGCGTACCGTTTACGAATCCTTCTTTTGGATTGTTTTTTGTAAACATTATCGCCGCGCCGACTTTCAAATACAATGATTCGGGTGAAAGGCATCCTTTTTTTAGTGCGATGATAAGCGCGTCCGGACCCCGCGAAGAAACGGAAAACATTTTCTGTTCGCCAGAAAGCCGAGCGAGTATTTCATTGTTGACGCTATCTACATTTGCGTTATGTGAAAAAAGTTTTGGCGCAGATTTTGGCGCGGTACGGTGATCAATTGACCTGCCTTTGATTCGTGACAAATGGTCGTCGTTAAAAGCGTTACATCGGATTGCCGAGAGCACAGCAAGAAAATCTTTGTCGTCTTGCCGGTATTGTTCAGTTAGATAACAGACGATCGGATGTGTCCGTTCCCATGCGGGAGAGTCATACGCGAAACGGGCAAGAGAATTTCTCATGAGTTTATTGTGCTGGTCGCGCCATGTTTCCGTTTTCACAATTGGAGGTAATTGAAAAAAATCACCAACGAGAACGGTTTGAATTCCGCCAAACGGTTCCGAACTTTGTTTGATCGCTCGGCAAATGGCATCAATCATGGAGAGAGTTTCGGCAGGAAGCATAGATACTTCGTCTATGATAAGGACTTTAGCGCGCCGGATTCGTTGCGCGATATGTTTGTTTGATGCGATTTTATCAAGATCATGTTTGTCTAATGCCGTTTTAATTCCGATACCGCTCCACGAATGAACGGTCAAACCGCCGATGTGCGTTGCGGCAATGCCTGTTGACGCCGTAATCGCCGGCTCTATGTTTCGCGCGCGCAAATACCTCACATATTCGTTTATCGTGTGCGTTTTGCCAGATCCGGGTTCACCGGTTAAAAAAACATTCGCGCCCGTTTTTAGTATCGCGAGCGCTTGAGATTGAGTCATTATTATAATTTATCTCATTTTTCTTTCTTTTTTTCAATGAACATTTTTTATCCGTGCTCATTTGAGTAGGTATGAGTAGACAGTTGTGCGGGCTCGTTGCGTCAGTTGGTCGGATGGGTTTTCAAAGTTAGATATTTTTGGTATGCTTTTTGTTGATTATGGCAACGCTTTATTCTCAAAAAAGCGCGAATATCCGAAGAACCTGGTTTTTAATGACGGGATTTTTTATCGTGGTTATTGGAGTCGGATATGCGTTTTCTGCCATCTATAATAATTCTGGCATTTTGTACATCGCCGTACTCTTGAGCGTTGTGATGAATGTTACGAGCTATTGGTTTTCCGATAAAATTGTTTTGAAACTCCATCACGCGGAGCCGGTAGAATTCAAAACGCACCCGGAGCTGTATCGAATTGTTGAGAATTTATCAATTACTGCGGGGCTTCCTATGCCAAAGCTCTATATTATTGATGATCCTTCGCCGAATGCTTTTGCGACAGGCAGAAATCCGGAACACGCCGTTGTGTGCGTTACGACAGGGCTTTTGGAACGGCTTGATAGAACAGAGCTTGAGGGAGTTTTAGCGCACGAGCTTTCGCACATCGGGAATCGCGATATGCTGGTTTCAACTGTCGCGGTTGTTCTCGTTGGCTTCGTTTCCATTCTTTCCGATATGTTTTTTCGATCAATGCATTGGGGAGGATTTAGAAATAGGGACAATGACCGCGGCGGGGGAAAGGCGCAGGGAATTCTTATTATCGTGGGGCTTGTTCTCGCTATCCTCGCGCCAATTATCGCACGACTTATACATCTTGCCGTTTCTCGCCGCAGGGAGTTTCTCGCAGATACTTCTGGGGCTTTATTGACGCGCTATCCCGAAGGATTGGCAAGTGCATTGCAAAAAATATCAAAAAACGCCCGTCCGATGGCGACGGCATCAAACGCGACAGCGCATCTTTTTCTTGAGAATCCGTTTGGTGGCGATCGCGATGGCGATGGAAAAGACGACACCCCATGGCTTGTAAGAATTTTTATGACGCACCCACCGATTTCCGAACGGGTAAGGGCGTTGCGTGATTTAAAAATATAATTTTTATGTTAGACCCGCTGATTAAAGATGTTTCCTGTTAAAACTCAATAATTTTGGCTACAACTTTATGAAAATTCCTCACCAGATACGCTGTATATGCCTCAAAATTTTCATCTCGTCTCGCTCAAAATTCTTGAGTTTCACCGACGGAAAATCTTTAATCAGCGGGTCTGTTATTTTTATCATTCTATTGTTCTATCGGCTAATTCGCACGAATATAAGAATAGATAGAAGGCGTATTCGTGCGAATTAGCTGAATTGGCGAATAGTTGAAATAAATATTTTGGAGGGGTCGCATAGTGGCCTAGTGCACCGCCTTGGAAAGGCGGCATACCTTTACCGGTATCGCGAGTTCAAATCTCGCCCCCTCCGCAATGAACAAAGTGAGCGAAGGAGGGGGAGCGAGTAAACTGCTTTACTCGCAAGAGATTTGAACGCCGGAGCGATGTTTCGTCAGCAGGCGAAACCGCGAGGCGGTGGTTAAACAAAAATTTGCGACGGCAAATTTTTAGTTGGGACCAAATCTCGCCCCCTCCGCAATGAACAAAGTGAGCGAAGGAGGGGGAGCGAGTAA
>CAYIPF010000046.1:0-5541 GCA_964365285.1 uncultured Candidatus Saccharibacteria bacterium
CCCACTGCACAATTATTATTCTACTGCAATTTCCCTATTTTGGCTCCGACTTTGCTAAACATTCTCAACAGATACGCCGTATATGCTTCGAATGTTTAGCTTCGTCTCGCTCAAACTATAAAAATTTCGTTACGAAAATAATTGTGCAGTGGATCTAATTTATAATGACGCATCACAGAATTCATCTCGCAATTCTTTTTTCGCTTCTTGGCGGAAGCTTGTTTATCGCAAGTCCGCTTTTTGATTTGGTGCTTGCGATTGAAGAGCCGCGGGTTTTTGAGAGGGAATTTTCTAGAATTGAAATTGGAAAGTCGGCTATTTTTTCGGAGGTCGTGAGGACCGATGAGGCAAAGCGCAGGGGACTTTCCGCTAGAGAGCATTTGGGAACGGAAAATGGCATGCTTTTTGTATTTCAGGATTATGGATACCCGTCGATCTGGATGAAGGATATGAAATTTCCTATTGATATCATTTGGATTGCGGGAAATCGAGTCGTTGATTTTGAAGAGCATGCGCAAGCGCTCGCGTCAACAACGCCCGATTCAGCTCTTCCAATCTATCGGCCGGATGCGCGCGCGAATCTCGTGGTAGAAGTAAACGCCGGGTTTGTTCAGGAAAACAACATTCGCATCGGCGATTCGCTGGCGTTCATTCCCCATGAAGAAATAGAAAAGGCGCTTGAAAAGAAAATTCTTGCGAATAAAAAAGAACAGCTTCGTTTTCTTCGTTCTATTGTCACGAAAGAAGAGCTCACAATCGATTCTTTGCGCGCCCGCCCGTATAACGGCGGCAATTTTACCATTGTGAAGAAATTAGCAGATAATTCCGCGTATACGCGTTATCAAATTTCTTATACGAGCGATACGCTTACGATAAGCGGCGCTATGAATGTGCCAAAAGCTGGAAAGCCGCCGTATCCAATCATTATTTTAAATCACGGCTATATTGATTCGGAAAAATATACCGTTGGTTACGGATCAAAGCGCGAACAGGATTATTTTGTCCGTTATGGCTATGTCACGATTCATCCGGATTATAGGGGATATGGAGAGTCAAGTCCTGATGTGTCGTCGCGGTATGATTTTAATGTCGGATATACGATTGATGTAATGAATTTGTTATCGGCGATAAAAAACTTTAAATCAAACACTCTTGATGTCACGCGCATCGGAATGTGGGGGCATTCAATGGGGGGCGGAATAACAGAGCGCGTTATGGTTTTGTCGGGCGACATAAAAGCGGTCGTGCTTTTTGCGCCCATTTCTTCCGATGTGCGCGATAATCTTTATTTAGTACAGGGGAAAATTACCGATCTCGAAAAGGATTACGCCGACACCCCGAATCTCGGTTCATTTTTAAAAGAGCTGTCTCCTTATTTTTATCTTTCTTCGGTTTCGGCTCCCGTTATGATTCATCATGGCGCTAAGGATAGTATCGTTCCTTTTTCGTTTTCCCGGCTTTTGAATAAAGCGCTTCTCCAGCGCAAAAAAACATCGCTTTTATACGCATACGAAAATGAACGGCACGAATTCATCAAGGCGTGGCCGATGGTAATGACACGATCCGTTTCTTTTTTTAATCAGTTTGTAAAATTTCCGAAAACAAAAAAGCGATAATCGTACATTCGGGCTTGCACATTCGCTCTGGTGCGCTCAGCATTTCGTTACATTCGCTCTGCTGACCTCAGTACTTCCTCGCTCGCGCTCGGTCGCACATTCGCTCCTCAAGTGCGGTTCAGTACTTCCTCACTCGCGCTCGGTCGCGCCTTAGCTCCTCAATACAATTGCAAAGAAACTTTAGTGGTGTACAGTAGATGGATGATTCGCGAAGTTGTCATTGATATTGAGACAAAAAAATCATTTGAAGATGTCGGCGGGCACGAGCATGTGGATAAGCTTGGCGTTTCTGTGGCGGGCGCTTATTTTTATGAGGATAATTCCTACCATGCCTTTGAAGAGCATGAAATGCCCTTGTTTGAAGAGCGACTCGGGCGTTGCGATAGAATCATCGGTTTTAACATAAACCATTTTGATATCCCCGTGCTTTTGCCGTACTTTCACGGCGAGTGGATCAATGAGATTCCGCGCCTCGATCTTTTGCAAGAGGTTGCCAAAAAACTCGGGCATCGTATTTCTTTGGACAGTCTGGCTTCCGCAACGCTGAACGCAAAAAAAAGCGGGAACGGACTCCAAGCGCTTGCGTGGTACAAGGAGGGGAAGATCGATTTGATCAAGAAATATTGCCTTGACGATGTGCGAATCACAAAAGAGCTTTACGAATATGGTAAAAAAAATCAAAAGCTTTTTTATACTTCATATTTCAAAACCGAAAAACTTGCCGTTGTCGCGGAATGGAACGATGTGATCCCGCGCACGGGCGGAGGAGTGGCAATGGGATTTCAAGGGAGGCTTCTTTAGAAAAGCGCACAGCGCGTAGAAATTTCTGAACGCTGTATGCTAGACGCTATTCAAATGACCGTTATTGAAAAAATATTTTTTAATATCTCCAAGGGTTCACTGAACCTTCTTGAGGTTGTGGAAGAAATTCGGCAGTTCGTTCTTGTAAAGCCGGAGCGGGAGTACAAAGTTATTATTGGTTCTGATTCCGCGACGAAAAATCCGGTATCGGTCGTGTCCACCATTACCGTGTGGCGTGTGGGAAACGGAGGAATGTATTTTTGGACGCGCGCGCGTGAGAAAAATTTTTATACACTTCAAGACAGAATTTATTCCGAAGCATTGCAATCAATTACGCTTGCACAGGAATTAAAATCGCGCTTAAAAGAGATATTTGGAGAAGAAATGCTTGAACGGCAGATTGAGGTGCATTTAGATGTTGGACTTAATGGCCCAACAAAAACGATGGTTGATCAGGTTGTTGGAATGGTAAAAGGATATGGATTTGATCCCGTTATCAAACCCGCTTCATTTGGCGCTTCATCAGTAGCGGATAGACACACATAAAATCAGAATCAAGAAGCAAGAATCTAAAATCAAGTAAAAATATAACTGGGTACAATTTTCCCGTCGCTCGCTCGGAAATGAATGTGTATGCATATTCATTTCCCGATCTTCGCTAGGTAAACCCTTGTTCCCGTACATTCGGCTTGCTAGCCTTAGTATTTCCTCGCTCGCGCTCGGTCATCGCATTCGCTCGGAAGCATACACTGCTGTGTCCGCTTCCCGATCTTCGCTAGGTAATAAAAACTCCCCCGTTTCGGCAAAAGCCAAAACGGGGGTTTGTGTTAGCGGGGAATCTCGTTCCCATTGATTCCATCTTTAGCGGGATCAATGGCGAGGATTTCCCAGCGAAATCCTCCAGACGTTGGTATCAATTTAATGTAGACACTTGGATATGTTTTTGCAACATATCCGTATGCGCCAGCCGGTGATTCAGCGCTGTAATATCGGACCGGGAACGGAAATCCGCTCGCGGACTCTTCCATTACCCCGAATCCGCTCAACGCTATATCATGAATGGTTGCGTACCATTCATTGTGGAGGGGGCAGCGATAGAACAAAATTAAATGCCCTGTCGCTTCTAGGTCCCAGTCGTGCACTATTGAAAAATGGACGAGCGGTAGCGTTTCCGGCGCGACTTCTGCGCGCGCTGGAATTGCCGTAAGAGCAACAAAGAACAAAAACAGGATTATAAGCGCGCGCAGTGTTTTCATGGCATCTCCTTTCTGTGTTTTCTATTCGCATTTCTATTCTCGAATGAGTTTTGTGTACGCCTCCCGTACCGTTAACACTGGGGATACTTGCATGAGAAATGGTGTTTTCCAGTCGTCGTCAGACGAATCTCTTTCGTCGGGGACAAGCACTCGATTGAAATGAGCTCTATGCGCCGCTTCAACTTTTTTTGGCACCGCCCCAACGCCACCAATGTTTCCATTCGATAGTATTGTTCCGGTCATAGTGCGATCATGAGGAATTGTCTCGCCCTCGATGAGCGCTGTAATTGAGAGCGCAACCATAGCCGAGAGACTGTTCCCATAGACGGTGTTTCCTTTATATGGAAAAAAAATTTGAACCGTCCACGAATCACGCTTTGTGCATATGATTTTGGTGGCACGACCAATCGCATATACAATCGCCGTTTCGGTTGGCGGTGAAAAAGTTCCGTATTCAGGGCGACGAGGGAATTGAATTATAATTCCCATATCATCATCGCGTTTTGTCAGTTCAACGACGACATACGCTACAACACCGATTGATTGATCTGCTATTGAAGTGCCGAGTATCGGCACAAGCGAGGAAATTTCTCCTCCCGCGATGGCGGTCCTGCTTGAGAGGACCGCCATAAACACGATCGAAAATATAAGAATATACATTTTCATCGTGGCAGTCCTCCTTTTGTTCTTTGTTTTTGTTATTACGAATCAGCCCACGAACTCCATTTCTCGGCTCTTTCTTTTTAGAATTTGATTGTCCATTTGAGATGGAGCCGGATTGTGTTCCCAGCCGAGTGTTTTTTTGCAGACACAAAGCCGATTTTCCCAATATCCATACTTGTGACGAACGATTGCAAATTTCCTTTCTACGGGTTGCAAGCGTATAAACTTCTCATACTCAAATGTACGGCCACAACAAACGCACACTTTCTTGTATGTGCATTTAGACATTTTGGTTCTCCTTCCCGGTTAGATTATTAATAGATTGTTAATGTGCTGTAATGAATAAAAACCGCAGCGAAAAAAGAAAAACTCGTCTGAATTGTCGCTCTTGGGAACACCCCAAACTACTCCCCGTTAGGAATAGAGTCGACGGCTCGGACGAGCCTTGCCCTTTTCTTTCTGCGGCTTTTTAACTCACCACGCTTTCAATTGTAAGTCAATTATACGCTTTCTATAGTTTTTTGTCAATAACAAAAAATCCGCCTAAAAAGGGCGGATTTATCGAGGCGCGGGAGGTATAGCATCTTGCGGCGGCAGATGATATTGTTGTTCGTTGCCGTTCACCCCGTCTTCTTCGGGATCGATCCACATTTCGTTATCTTCGTGGCGGAACTTGCCGTCGCCGTTGATATCGAACCAATAAAAAAGCGCGTGCTCGGAGAGAAGTTCGACTATAGTGTTTGAGTATTCGTTTTGTCCTACGCGTAATACTCTGCGCGCGGTCATGTAGTTGATGTCGCCAGTCGTGTATAGATCATAAAAAATATAAAAAAAATTCTGGCGCCAGTCATAGGTAGCGTCCACGACAAGCGGACTTCCAAGCGGATCGTTATTGAGAATGGGTGGTTCGGGCGGAAGCATTGGAATGGCGATTTCTGCCCAAGAAAATAACGGAGCGGTCATAAAAACCGCCGACAGAATCATTGCAAGCAGGGTTTTCATGGCTCCTCCTCTTTTTTTAATGAACAGTATTCTTTCTTTATAATCCACGATTGCCGACACAAAGTCAAAAAAAGTTAAAACGAGACATTTTTAGTTGTATTTTTTGTATTTACTTTGGGGCGTATTTTATCTAGTATGGAAGTCGTATTGTCCTCGTAGTTGAATGGATACAATGCCTCCCTCCGAAGGAGGCGGTACAGGTT
>CAYIPF010000047.1:0-5516 GCA_964365285.1 uncultured Candidatus Saccharibacteria bacterium
GTGCATTAATAAGCTGAGCGGGAGTAAGCGTGTAGATGTCAAATGTGGACATACGATCTTTAATGATACGGACCATGCGCGAAACCCCGACGCGAAGACGCCCCTGCAAAAGTTCGCCCACCCCCCTGATACGGCGATTTCCTAAATTATCAATATCGTCTTCCACGGCATCGCCACGATTATTAAGAGAAATAATTTCACAAACTACCGCGCTCAAGTCATCGCAATCAATGACGCGGTTCGTGCGTTTTTTATTATTAAAAAGCCGCTGATTAAACTTATACCGTCCGACATCCGCAAGATCATATCGCTCATCGGAAAACATATTCGTGATATGCGTTTTGGCATTATCCACGGTTGCTAAATCGCCTGGACGAATACGCTTGTAAAGCTCAATGAACGCGTCTTCTTTTGAACCCGTTGAATCATGCTCAAGAGTTGCTTTGATATATCGAATCTCTCCAGTATCAACATCTTCAAACCGTTTCGTAATTGCCTCATTTGACTCAATTCCGAAAATACGAAGAAGCGCGGTTATCGGAATTTTGCGTTTTCTGTCGAGTTTTACCGTGATAACTCCATCGGAATCGGTTTCAAGCTCGAGCCACGCCCCGCGATTTGGGATGATTTTTGCGCCAAAATATTTTTTTCCTCGCGTTGTATATGCTGTAAAATAAACCCCAGACGATCGAATAAGTTGAGAAACTACAACGCGCTCAACGCCGTTTACGATAAAAGTTCCGCGGGGCGTCATCAGGGGAAAATCCCCCAAATAGACCTCCTGATCCTTTATTTCGCCTGTTCGTTTGTTGGTAAGGCGAAGTTTAATACGAAACGCGGCTTCATATGAAAGATTCCTATTTTTTACATACTCTTCAGAATACTTCGGCTCGTCCATGGAATAATCCATAAAATCGAGCGCGATTTCTTTTCCGGTGTAATCTTTTACCGGAGATATCTCAGCAAATAATTCTCGTAAGCCCTTATCAAAAAACCATTTATAAGAATTAAGTTGGAGTTCCGAAAGATTCGGAAGCTCGAGTAATTGCTTTTTGAACTGAGAAAAAAGTTTTTGTTCCACGATTGCGAATCTTCACGAGGGCAAAGAAATCCGTCTGAAAGAGTGGGCATTCAAACGAAACCTTCGCTCTGCGGTGGATGTTTTAAATATGGACGCAAATGATAAAGTTGGTCAAACTGGCTTTGTGGACTAATGAAAATCGGACTGTGCTTGAGCAATAATAACAGTTCACTGTATGTAAAGTTTTTATACACTTGTCAAACAAAAAATGCACAAAAATAAAATAAGCTAACTCCCCTTTTCTTTTTTAAGGGATAGACTAATTCTTGCCGATTACTTAGTGCAGTGAGGCAAAGGATTTATAATATTTAAGGGTTTTTACTGTAAATACTCATTTTGTAAGTATTTACACGAACTACTCTCAAAAACCCAATTCTTTATTAAGTATAGTCAGATTGGTTTTTTTGTCAAACGAAAGTTATCAACAGCCAATATAAAGACACTTTTATGACTTGAAACTAATCTGAGGGGTTTTCTTTTCTTCTTCCCCGTTTTCAAGCTCAAAGAATTCTTTTGGAAGCATTGCGAACATTTCAGCAATCAAGTTTGTAGGAATAACTTGAAGTCGTGTGTTGTATTCCAAAACAGTTGAATTAAAGAAACGACGCGATGCCTGAATTTTATTTTCCGTATCAGCAAGTTCTCGTTGAAGATCAAGAAAATTTCCATTTGCTTTCAGATCAGGATAATTTTCAGAAACGGCAAAAAGAGTTTTAAGCGTACTAGAAAGTGCGTTCTCCGCGGATGCTCGCTCTTTGGTCGTATGCGCGGACATTACTCCGGTTCGTGCACTTGTAACGCTCTCAAGGACATTTTTTTCATGCGAAGCATATCCCTTTACCGTCTCAAGGACATTTGGAATAAGATCGTATCGTCGCTTAAGTTGCACTTCAATATCCGACCACGCTTCATCAACGCGATTGCGCGAAGTAATAAGCGCGTTGTACATCAGGATAAACCCAATGCCCACAAGTACTATAATGCCAATAAGTATATATCCAATCATACCCCTTATGATACTACCGCTAAAAAATGAGTCAAATCAATGCGTGCGCCAAATGTGGTGGACGCATACATTTCCTTTGCAAAAAGTATAATTTTCGCTAAAATTATAGCATATATACACTACCATAAAAATGGTATGGAATTTGATCTTGTAAGACGCTGGCGTTACTTCATCATTTGCTATTTCCTTATGAAACGATCTTCACGAGACAAGAAGAAAAAATCTGAAGAATATTCCGTTCATTCTCTTCGTTGGCACCACTCTTTGCAAGAGGAAACAAAACGCGGTATTGCCGCGATTGTTTTCTTTACGCTTATGGTCATTTCCCTTCTTAGTTATTGGGGTCGTGCGGGACTTGTCGGCGGATACGCGTTTTCTTTTCTCGATTTTCTTTTTGGCAAAGGATACTTTTTTGTCCCGATTGCATTCATTCTTATTGGATTTTCTTTTCTTTTTTCTCCACGGGAATCAGAAAAAGATAACATTCTGCACAAACACATTCTCGCCACAACTGTTGTCGGTGGAATAGCGTTATTGCTCTCATCGTTGGGGCTTATGGATATCGCGTTCGGCGATAGAGTTGCCGGACTTGTTGGTTTTTGGATTGGATATCCATTTCTTGCGTTTTTTGATTTTACCGCGTCAACAGTAATCCTCTTCGCATTGTTTATTGTTTCGTTTCTCGTTCTTTTTAATATTCCAATTTGGAAACCTCATTCGGAAAAAGAACACGAAAACGCCCAAGACAAAGAAGAGCCTCTTGATAAAGCCGTTGCGGGAATTGTCGCAGTCGCTGAAACAATGAAAGAAGCGGTCAATAAAGTCGCTGAAGGATATCAGAAGCTTCCATTAAAATCGGGGTCAGATGAAGCTCATACGGCAAAATCAGAAGAAGATACGCTCATAATGAAAAATTTCGAAAAACGAGTGAAAAAAATGCTCTATGTTCGTCCGCCTTTCGATCTTCTGCAGTCCGACAAAGATATCCCATCATCGGGCGATATTCGCGCCAATGCAAATATCATTCAGCGAACTCTTCAGAGTTTTGGAATAGATGTTGAAATGAGCGAAGTTTCTGTGGGTCCCACCGTTACTCAATACACCCTAAGACCGGCTGACGGCGTCAAAGTCACAAAAATTACCGCTTTGAACAGTAATCTTGCTATGGCTTTAGCGGCTCACCCTATTCGCATCGAAGCTCCAATTCCGGGAAAATCGCTCGTAGGAATTGAGATTCCAAACCGATCAATCGCGCTCGTCGGGCTTCGCGCGCTTATAGAAACTCCTGATTTTCAAAATGGAAAACCGCTCACATTCGCTCTTGGCCGCGATGTTACCGGCACACCAGTCTATGCGGATCTCTCTAAAATGCCCCACCTGCTCGTTGCCGGCGCCACTGGATCGGGAAAATCCGTAAACATTCACACGATTATCACTTCCCTTCTCTACAAAAACCCTCCGGATATTCTTCGCTTGCTTATGATCGATCCAAAGCGCGTTGAACTTTCTGTATATAACGGCATTCCGCATCTTTTGAATCCCGTAATCACTGACGCAAAAAAAGCAATCATGGCATTACGATGGGCTGGAAAAGAAATGGAAAATCGATACATGATTTTGGAAGAAGCGAAGGTTCGGGATATCGCGAGCTATAACGCGGAAATTACGAAAAACCCCGAGGAAAAAATCATGCCATACATCGTTATTATTGTTGATGAGCTGGCCGATCTGATGCTCTCCTATCCGCGCGAAGTTGAAGCGACGGTCGTGCGTCTAGCGCAGATGGCGCGCGCGGTCGGGATTCATCTTATTATTTCAACCCAACGCCCGTCAGTCGAGGTCATCACCGGTCTTATCAAGGCAAATATTACTTCGCGTATTGCTTTACAGGTTGCTTCGCAAATTGATTCACGAACGATTCTTGATATGCCGGGAGCCGAAAAACTTCTCGGACACGGAGATATGCTCTTTATGGCGGGAAACACCAACAAGCCAAAACGCATTCAGGGGTCTTTTATTTCTGAAGGCGAAGTGAAAAAAGTGGCGAGGTTTATTTCTGATCAAAATGAAGCGAGCGCCGAAAACGAGAACATCGCCGAACTTCCCAAAAATGAAGAATTTACTCTTGGCGATGATATGGAAGATATTGGAGAAGCCGTTGATGATCCTGCCTACGGAAGAGCAAAAGCGCTTGTGATAGAAGCGCAAAAAGCATCAACTTCCCTTTTGCAAAGGCGCCTTGGTTTAGGATACGGACGCGCCGCCAAAATTATTGATATCCTCGAAGAACACGGTGTCGTTGGTCCCGGATATGGCAACAAACCGCGCGAAGTTCTTATAAAAAACGATTCCGTCCATCAGTACGCCGATGGTTCGGAAGAAGCGAAATTTATGCGCGAGCAAAGCAAAAATTTACCAGAAGAAATATAAAATCAAATATCCTATTCTGCGACAAAGATTGCAGGAAAATGAGTCGCGTTATTTATACTTAGCAACAAAACCACCGCTCATGAGCGGTGGTTTTGTTGTTGGTGCAATAGCGAAAGAAAACGACCAATTTTCCGCCAGAGGCGGATCTGCCTCAGGCATGACAAGTTTTTCTTCGGCGGCATACAATTCAGAATTCGCAAAGCGAATATCAACTATTGATACTTCTCGGGCAAATTCTTTTTTGAGAAGAACACCGCAAAAGGATTGTAATTAGTGTGGTCGGGATAATCAATTTTATCTACACCCTCAACTTTCTTAACATAATTAGCGAAACGCATACTAAATGGCAATGCAATAACCTCATATAAGACTTTTGCGATCCAAATAGTGAGTATAGTCGTAAGAATATCTTTTGTAGCAAGCACACCAATAAATGCAACCGACATAAACACAACAGAATCAAAAAATTCACCAACAATCGTTGAGGCAACGAATCTCCAACCTTGCGCAAAACCTCTTTTGCCTTCTTGCCAATATTTCATTTTGGAAAGAACCAAGCTATTTGAAAATTCGCTAAAGAAGTACGCGAGAAGACTTGCAAAAGTAATTCTTGGTGCAAGACCAAGAACGGTTTGGAAGGCCGCTTGGTTCGTCCAAAAATAAGCCGCGGGCCAGACACTTATGAGGGCAATCATTAGCGTTGCGAAAATTTGGCAACCCATTCCGGTCCAAATAATTCTTCGGGAACGCTTGTATCCGTACGCCTCAGTGAGGATGTCATTAAAAATGAAAGTGATAGGAAATGCGAGCGTTGAGCCATTGAGAACAAATGAACCAACAGCGATAAATTTTGAACCGAGAACTGGCACCATAACTAACGCAGTACAAAAAATACCAGTGAAAATACTGTATAACTTAAACTCTTTTGGTTCTGTATTTTGTTCCATAGATTTTATGATTAAAAAATTTTCTTCCCCCAAAATTGAATACAAATTAGTC
>CAYIPF010000048.1:0-5405 GCA_964365285.1 uncultured Candidatus Saccharibacteria bacterium
GTAGGAAATACTAAGGCTAGCAAGCCGAATGTACGGGAACAAAGTACTCTTTATGGTATGGCGCACCCGCCACAAACAAATTATCAGCCATTGGCTGATCCGCCTTCGGCGGAAAACTCTGAAATCAATCTCGCAAAAACCGTTTCCGGTTCAAGGGAGGTCGTTTTAAGCCGCAAATCCGTTTCAAGCACGATACCATAAAGCCGCTTCAAATCCTCAAACCGAAATCGCCTCACATGCGAGAGCGTTTTTTTTAGAACAAATGGATGAAGCCCAAACGCTTCATACACGCGATAATCCGGGTTCGTCAAAAGAATTGACTTGATTTTAATCATAATCCTCAATGCTCCCGCCACAGCGCCCAAAAGACAAAACTCATCCGCGCCATCTTTCCGCATGCCCTCATACAACCGATACGCCTCGCCTTTCTCGCCAACAGACAAAGCGTCCGTAAAAGCAAAAACCTTCTCATCAACCGCGCGCTGTTTTTTAAATTGAAATTCTCCCGCGAGCCCTGTCTTCTCCAGCTCGTTCCTAATTGCCCACAAATCCCCATTAAAACCTTCTGCGAGCATCTCAATGTCTTCAGAAGAAAGAATCGTTTCAATTTCTTCTCCTAATCGCTGAATGTATTTTTTAAGCTCGGAATTTTTGAGCAATGGAAAATCAAACGCTCGTTTTGCGTTTTTTTTCCACACATCGCTAGCGATTGCTGATTTTTTTCCGCCGGAGGCGGATCCGCCTCCGGCGGACTTTTTTCTACCCACGCCATTACACGCGCCATCCCAAAAAATATATTCACTGGATGCTGATGCGATGTTCTTCATGCGCTTAAGGAAAGCTTCCGCGTTCTGCGATTTCCCAGATAACGGATAGTACGCAACGCCGATACTCATTCCACCAAAAAGCGAATTGCCTTCCACACGCAGAAAAAAATCTTCAACAGAATCGTCAATAGACGCGTCAAAATAAAAAATTTCCGCAGATGACGGAAGTTTTGCGATAAGTTCTTTCAACGCGCGGCGGGAACGAAATGTATCTTCACCGGAAATAAATGTGTACACAAATAAGTTTAAAATTAAAAGTGAAAAGTTTTTGTAATAAAGCTACTGCAATTTTTAACTTTGCATTTTTAATTTTAAGCTTATTTCAGAAGTAGGTTTCATGAAGAACTCTCAAGATTCTTTCAACAACATCATCGGGCGTATAATTCACCTTCACAAGATAGTCTTTTGCCCCCAATTTCGTTGCACGATCGGTATCTTCCGTTCGATTGACATTTGAGAGTACGATAACGGGAATCTTTGCCTTCATCGGGTCGCTCTGCATCCATTCCAAAACCTCAAATCCGTCTTTTTTAGGAAGCCGAATGTCCAAAAGAACCAAATGCGGAGTATTGTGTTTTAAATACTCAATCGCCTCTTCCCCGTCGCCCGCACGAGGCGTTTCAAAGCCGTTTTTTACTAATTTTCGCACAACAAGATCGCCTAAAAAACGATCGTCTTCAACGACAAGTATTGAAAATTTTATTCCTTTTGCGGATGGTTGAAATTCTGCCATAGATACGCTCATTGTACGCCATTCATAGTATAGGCGCAAATTATAAATCTCCCCAGGTACTTCCCCCTGAAACATCAACAACAATAGGCACATTGAGAACGACAACGGATTCCATCGTATGGCGAATTACTTCACGATATTTTTTAACTCGCTCGCTCTTTACTTCAAAAATAAGTTCGTCATGCACCTGAAGAACGGGGTAGATGTCTCCGGCTGACGCGCCCGATAAAATCTCCCTATAAATTTTATTCATCGCCAGCTTCATGATATCGGCGGCAGTCCCCTGAATCGGCATGTTAATTGCCATTCGCTCGCCTTCCATCCGTACGCGAATGTACGGCGACTGCAATTCTGGAATATATCGCCGGCGATGAAACAGCGTTTCAACAAAACCGTTTTTTTGCGCGGACACGCGCAATGAATCCATAAACGCTTTCAGACGAGAAAAATTCTCAAAATACCTTTCAATAAAACTCTTCGCTTCGTCCAAAGATACCCCCGCCGATTCGGCAAACGCGCGGGCACCCATTCCATACAGAATTCCAAAATTAAGCGCTTTCGCTTCACGACGCAATTCCGACGATACATTATCTATGGGAATATTCTTAACCGTTGCCGCAGTTATCCGATGAATATCAATACCATCGTTAAATGCCTTGATCATTGTCGGATCGCCCGACATATGCGCGGCGATACGAAGCTCAATTTGCGAATAATCAAACGCACAAAACGCATATCCACTTCGCGCACGAAACGCGTTTCGTATTTTTTTTCCAATTTCACTTCGAATGGGAATGTTTTGAAGATTCGGATCAGCAGAAGAAAGCCGTCCCGTCACCGTTCCGGTTTGGCGAAATGTCGTGTGTATAGCGCCGTGTTCGTCCGCGAGTTCCGGCAAAACATCAATATATGTTGTCTTTAATTTTTGAAGTTCCCGATGCTGAAGGATTTTTGCCACAATCGGATGAACATCAACAAGCTTTGCGAGTTCCGAAGCGTCGGTTGATTGCGCTCCTGTCTTTGTCTTGCGCAATCCCTTCGTATAAAGCGCCAACTTCTCAAATAAAACACCGGCAACCTGCGAAGGAGAATTGATATTAAATTCCCCACCCGCAATAGAATAAATTTCCCCCTCCAAAACCGCCAATTTCTTCGCAATATCAGCTGAAAATATTTTTACATATTCAAGATCAATTAAAATCCCACGATGCTCCATCTCCACAAGATACGAAATCAGTGGAATTTCGATCGTTGTGAGAATTTCGAAAAGCCCCGCGCTGAAAAGCTTTTCTGAAATTTTATTTTTCAACGCGAAAAGAAGCGGGACGATTCCTTCGGACACATCAAGCGCGCTCCCAAGCTCATCGCGGACAATCTCTTTCGGGTCGTAATTTTTTTCATGCGCGCGCAAAAGATACCGTGCAAGAACAACATCAAAAACAATACCACGAATAAAAATATTGTTCTGCCGAAAAAACCGCGCAAGCACTTTCCCGTCAAACGATATTTTTTCAATGCGTTCATCCTCAATGACCGCTTTCAAAGAAGCGCTTTGAAAAGCAATTTCTTCAACACAAAAACTCTTCCCAGATGGAAACGAGAAAAAAACAGCCATTCGCTCAATGGTTCCGGTAAGAATTCCGGCGACTGGAAAAAGGGCAATCGCGCATCGCTTTTCGGCAACAAAAAGCGCGGCGACCGCGTCTCCCGCTTCCGCCGTTGTGATCAGCTCGAATATTCCGCCTTCGGTCGCATTCTCTTTTTTTAGAGGTTCTGATAATGGCGAGATTACGCCAGTTCCAAGCTCCAATCGCCTCACCAAACTCTGAAAACCAAGTGAGAGAAAAAAATCCCGCAGTTTTTTGTTTTCCTTGAGCGCGGATCCACCGTTCCATCGAGCCCCTTCGGGGTCGAACTCAATTGGAACGGCGGTATTTATCGTCGCAAGCTCTCTGCTAAATAACGCCTCCTCTTTTTGTTCCTCAAGTTTTTTCCGCAGAGATTCCTTTTTTATTTTTTTAATATTTTTATAGATATCATCAATTGTTCCGTATGCGACAATAAGCTCGCACGCGGTTTTTTCTCCGACTCCTCTTACGCCCGGGATATTATCAGATGGATCTCCGCGAAGACCCTTGTAATCAATAACGAATTTCGGCTGAAAACCGAATCGCCCTACAACGGCTTTTTCGTCATAAAGAATCGTCTCCGTAATTCCCTTTTTCATCGTAAATACCTTCACACGCGGAGAAACGAGCTGGAGCGTGTCCAAATCTCCCGTCACAATGATAATCTCGTCTTTCGGAAATTTTTTTTCAAAAAATCGCGCCGCGGTTCCGATAATATCATCGGCCTCATATCCCTCTTTTTCGTATATCGGGATATCAAGAATTTTGAGCATTTCTTTTATGAGCGGAAATTGCGCGTACAATTCGTCGGGCGCTTTCACGCGCGTTGCTTTGTATCGTTCATACGCAATATGCCTGAATGTAGGAGCCGCTAAATCAAAGGTTGCCAAAAGATAGTCCGGCTTTAATTCATTGATAATTTTTAGCAGTATTGACGCGAACCCATATACCGCGTTTATCGGCTTGCCGTCAGGAGAAGTCAAAGCTGGAAGCGCGTGAAATGCCCTGTGAACAATTGCATTTGAATCAAGAAGCATGATCCGTTTCATATGTTAGATCCGCTAATTGTAATTACTCGCTCTCGCGCGGTTTTATGAAAAAACGATACGCGCGTGTGTTTTTTTGGAATAATCGAAAAAATCCGCTCCGGCCACTCAATAAGAATAAGCGCGGTTGAATCGGAAAACAGTTCATGAAGCCGCAAAGGTATCGCTTCTTTTTCGTTTTTTAAACGATACGCGTCAATATGAAAAATATTCCGAAATATGCGTGAGCGCTTTTTAGAAATTGAAAATCTTTTCATCAACACGAATGTCGGACTTTGAACTTTTTTTCTTATACTGCATGCGCCGATGAATCCTTTCGCAAATGTGGTTTTTCCAGCGCCCAACTCTCCTTTCAATGCTACCACGAC
This sequence comes from uncultured Candidatus Saccharibacteria bacterium, assembly GCA_964365285.1. Lineage (GTDB taxonomy): Bacteria > Patescibacteriota > Minisyncoccia > Sungbacterales > JBBTQR01 > JBBTQR01. Next base: position 4,603 of record CAYIPF010000048.1, read on the forward strand.
AGCGTTCTTTAGCGGTTTTTTGGATGAAAGAATTTTCCGCGCGAGCCGCGCGGCAATCTCTTTTGTTTTCGTGGTTCGTTTTGAAATATATCTAATCACACTCTCTAGCGTAGCAAAGCGCGCGAAAAAGAAAAAGCCCCACACGATGTGTGGGGCGATGCCAGCGCGATTGCAATCGCGCTGGCATCAAACCCAAAGAACAAACTAAAGAACAAAACCTCCTTTCAATGCTTTTCAAGCTTCTCAAGCCGTTCTGAAATGTCTTTCAGCTGTTTCAGAATAGCAGCTTCTACGCTTGCCCCAACTCCGCCTTTCTTTGCTTCAAACCGCATTTCAAGCGGTTTCTCAACGGCGGCTTTCTGCTTTGCTAAATAAGCGGCTTTCGCCTCCTTCCACCGATCCCCATATACGCCACTAAAACTCCATTCAACGAAAATGTTTTCAGCGACAAGCCCCCATGGCCCCTGCCCGATCGCTCCACCAGAATAAGAGAGAACTGCCTGCTGAAAACCGATTCCCCTCCAGTGGTTAAGATAGGCAGGAGGATAAGACGCCATACCCTCAATTGTAAGGGAGGCATACGCCGGAGCAACATTCCCAATCGAAATCCTGCCCCCGGGCTCAATCATCTTAATGGCGCGCTTGCAGTTCGGGCTGTAAAACTGCACTGGCCCCTGATCCGTAGACATGAGCCCAGGCATGACCGTCCCGTTGGTTAAACGGGTCATCGGCGGCGGAAGATATGTGCCATTTTCAGGATTGGAAAGGCACACATCCCCGTTCGGCGCCTCATACATATATTG
>CAYIPF010000049.1:0-5093 GCA_964365285.1 uncultured Candidatus Saccharibacteria bacterium
GCTTGAGCGGCGACAATTCCTGCCGCTTCTCCAATGCAAATCTCTTTATTGTGCGCCAAGTCAAGACCGTAGCACATTTTACAAATCCCGCGAAGACTGCGGCATGCAATTGGAGACCGCACAGCGATACCGTCAATATTCGATTCATCAAGTTTTTTAGCGAGCTCATCATCAACAAGCGCGTTTCGTTTCGCAAACAGAATTCCGGAAGCATTTTTGGTATCTTCCGCAATATAGCGACTGATAAGCCGTGACGCGATTGACTTTCCGATTTCTTGCGTATCTTCGCGAAAAATACGAATCCCATTTTTAGTTTCACAGTCATCTTCTACGATAACGACATCCTGAGCCGTATCAACAAGCCGGCGAGTTAAGTATCCCGCAGTAGCCGTTTTGAGAGCGGTGTCGGCCGTGCCTTTACGGGCTCCGTGAGTAGATATGAAATATTCAAGCACATTGAGTCCTTCTTTATAGCTTGAAATAATCGGGAGTTCGATCGTGCGGCCGGAAGGATTTACAACTGGCCCTTTCATTCCTGCCATTTGGTTTGTTTGTACCCAGCCGCCGCGGGCGCCGGAATCAATCATGCTGTATACAGCTCCGTGTTTTGGAATTGATTTTTTCAGTTCGGCAAGAACCGCCTCTTTTGCTCCAAGCCACACAACAACAATACGGCTATAGCGCTCCCAGTCAGTAAGAAGTCCGCGCTGGTACTGGTCTTTAATCATAGCGACTTCGGATTCCGCGCGTTCAATGATTTTCTTTTTTTCTGGCGGTGATTGCAAATCATGGATACCCCAGCTAATGCCGGACCGCGTTGCGTATTCAAAACCAAATTTTTTGATGCGATCAAGAATCGGCGGGATTGATTCGTTGCCATAACGCCTAATAAGACGAGAGATAAGCGCTTCTAAATTTTTTGAGCGCATTTCTTCGTTTACAAAATCAAAACCTTCCGGCAAAAGTCGATTGAAAAGAATGCGTCCTACGGATGTCTCAATAATCGGCGGCCGCGATACGGCGTCGTCTTTTTTCTTTGTATGTGCGCTTTTTACCATCGCCGCATGATGAGCGCCAATGCGAACTTTAATTTTTGCTCGAATGCCAATAATTTCAAAATCACTTGCAAGAATCGCGTCCTCTTCCGATGCAAAAATTTTACCTTCGCCAACGGCATTTTCTTCAAAAACCGTAACCCAATAACAGCCCAATACCATGTCCTTGGTTGGATTTATAATCGGAGTTCCGTTTGCGGGTTTTAAAAGGTTTTTTGTCGATGCCATGAGTGTACGAGCTTCACTTTGCGCCTCATCGGTTAACGGAACATGCACCGCCATTTGATCGCCGTCAAAATCCGCATTAAACGCGGTACACACCATCGGATGGATTTGAATAGCGTGCCCTTCGATAAGAATCGGCTGAAACGCCTGAATACCCAATCGATGAAGGGTCGGAGCGCGATTCAAAAGAACCATCTTATTTTGGATAACATCCTCAAGAATCGCCCAAATAACAGGATGTCGGTCTTCAATGATCCGTCCTGCTCCACGAATATTGTGAGCAATTTCCTGTTCAATAATTTTATGAATAACAAATGGCTTAAAAAGCTCCAGTGCCATTTCTTTTGGAAGACCGCATTGATTAAGCTTCAAGTCTGGACCAACAACAATAACGGAACGACCGGAATAATCCACCCGCTTGCCAAGAAGATTTTGACGGAATCGTCCTTGTTTGCCTTTTAAGATATCGGCAAGTGATCGCAGTGGACGCCGTTGAACTTGAGATGCTATGGGGGCGGATCCTCTGCGAATACTGTTATCAATCAAAGCGTCAACCGCTTCCTGAAGCATTCGTTTTTCATTTCGTGTAATAACTTCGGGAGCGTTTAATTCGTTGAGCTTCTTTAAACGGTTGTTACGATTAATAACGCGGCGATATAAATCATTAAGATCGGATGACGCATACCGGCCTCCATCCAACGGAACCATCGGACGAAGGTCTGGCGGAATGATTGGAACGACCGTCATAAACATCCATTCAGGATGAACGCCTGATTTTAGAAGACCCTTAACGATGATAAGCCGCTTTAGTATCTTTTTCTTTTGGATCGGATTTGCCGTAAGAAAATCTTTTTCGAGTTTTTTCCGAAGCTCCGAAAGATTGATTCGTGAAAGAATGTTTCGAATCGGTTCAGCGCCAATGCTCGCTTCAAATACCTCTCCGTATTTTCGCGAAAGTTTAAAATACTCGATTTCCGAAACAACGCGAAGGGGCGTCAAACTCTTCAATTCGTCACGCGCATGATCCCGCGCTTCTTTTATTTCCACTTCTGCTTTTTTGTCGTTTAATTTTTTGATTTTTGATTTATATTCTTTCTCCAAAGAAGCCATGATTTGATCACGCGCCTCAATATCAACCTTTGTAATCATGTAGCTGGCAAAATAAATTACCTTTTCAAGGTCAGATACGGATACATCTAAAAGCGCCCCAATTCTTGAAGGAGTACCGCGCAAAAACCAAATATGAGCAACCGGACTAGCAAGCTGAATATGTCCGAATCGTTCGCGCCGAACAATCGAACGAGTAACTTCAACACCGCATTTATCGCACACAATGCCTTTGTAACGAATACGACGATATTTTCCGCAATAACATTCCCAGTCTTTTACCGGACCGAAAATCCGTTCGTCAAAAAGTCCGTCGCGTTCAGGGCGCGCCGTTCTATAATTAATCGTTTCGGGACGGACGACTTCTCCGTGGGACCACTGTAAAATCTCCTCAGGTGAAGCGAGGCGCAATTGAATCGATTCGATGGTATTGTGAATTTTATCTTCTATTGTTGGACGCATATTTTTTTAAGCAGGAAATATCTTTAAGCAATAGGTTCATTATTTATTTTTTGCCAAAACAATACCTTCTCCGGTTTTTGCTATTTTTGTTTCTTCCGATTGCGTATGAAGCGTATCGCGTTCATGAAGCATAACGCTAATTCCGAGACCACGAAGCTCGCTCGTTAAAACATTAAACGATGCCGGAATATTAGGCGCTCTGATCTTCTCGCCATTAATAATGGCTTCGTATGTTGCCGCACGACCTACAACATCATCTGATTTTATTGTAAGCATTTCCTGCAATGTGTGGGCAGCGCCATATCCTTCAAGCGCCCACACTTCCATTTCGCCAAATCGCTGACCGCCAAATTGCGCCTTACCGCCAAGTGGTTGTTGCGTAATGAGCGAATATGGACCAATGGACCGCATATGAATCTTGTCTTCAACGAGATGGTTCAACTTCATGATATATGTATAGCCGACAGTCACCTTCTCCGCGAATTTTTCGCCAGAACGGCCGTCGCGAAGCGTAACCTTTCCGTCCGCGGAAAACCCTGCTTTTACAAGTTCTTCGCTAATTTCTCGTTCGCTCGCTCCAGCAAGCGAAGGGCTTATTGCGTAATACCCAAGTGTTTTTGCCGCGAGTCCCAAGTGCGTTTCCAAAATCTGCCCTAAATTCATACGGGATACAACGCCCAATGGATTTAAAATAATATCAACAGGACGGCCATCAGATAAATACGGCATCTCTTCTTCGGGAAGAATTTTAGAAATAATTCCTTTATTGCCGTGCCGTCCAGCGAGTTTATCGCCGACCGCAATTTTACGAAGCTGTGCTATTTCAACTTGTACGCGCTTAATAACGCCCGCGTCAAGCTTGTCTCCTTTGTCGCGTTCTAACACCTGAACGCCAATAACTCGTCCGCGCTTTCCGTGCGGAACGGTCATAGATGTGTCTTTAACATCGCGCGCTTTCTCACCGAAAATCGCTCGAAGAAGACGCTCTTCGGGAGTAAGATCGGTTTCTCCTTTTGGAGATATTTTTCCAACTAAAATATCTCCGGAACGAACTTCTGCTCCGACACGAACAACGCCCTCTTCATCCAGATTTTTTAATTTTTCTTCGCCAACATTTGGAATGTCGGGAGAGGTAACCTCTGGTCCAAGTTTTGTATCACGAACATCGATTGCATAATCTTCGATGTGGATGGAGGTAAATCGCTCATCTTTTACTAATCGTTCAGAAATAATGATCGCGTCTTCATAATTTGCTCCTGACCAAGAAACAAACGCGACTAAAACATTTTGTCCGAGAGCCAAATTACCGTTATCTATCGCCGAGCTATCAGCAAGAACGTCTCCTTTTTTAACGCGCTGTCCAACGCGAACAATAGGACGTTGACGAATGCACGTAAAATCATTTGTTCGTACAAACGAGATAAGTTTATATTCCTTTTTTTGTTTTGACACTTGTTCTTTAAGAATGATGTGTTTTGAGTCAACCTCAACAATTTCGCTGTCGTTATCGGCAAGAATAACCCGTCCTGAATCGCGCGCCGCCGCACTCTCACGGCCAGTACCAACAAGTGGTGCATCCGCGCGAACGCACGGTACCGCTTGTTTTTGCATATTTGATCCCATAAGCGCACGGTTCGCATCATCGTTTTCTAAAAACGGGATAAGGCTTGTCGCAATACTGATTGATTGTTGCGGTGAAACATCGATATAGTTAATTTTTTCTCGTTCAATGACGCCAGGTTCAATAACACCGTGCTGACCGTGAATACGGGCCTCGACATTTTCATCGATAATTTTATTATTTTCAACGCGCACGCCAGCATGCGCAATATTAAATTTTGCTTCTGTCGTCGCGTCCATATACTCTATTTCGCCAGTAATGTAACCATTTTCAACGCGAATATACGGCGTTTCAATCAGACCAAGTTCATTTAAGCGGGCAAAGCTGGCAAGATGTCCAACGAGTCCGATATTTTGTCCCTCGGGAGTGTGAATCGGACAAATACGACCATAGTGCGAAGTATGAACATCGCGAACTTCAAATCCAGCTCTCTCGCGGGTTAATCCTCCCGGACCCATCGCTGAAAGGCGACGGCGATGCTCAAGTTCCGCCAAGGGATTTTTCTGATCCATAAACTGTGAGAGTTGCGATGATGTAAAAAACTCTTTTAAAGCGGCAGTAAACGGCCGTGCATTAATAAGCTGAGCGGGAGTAAGCGTGTAGATGTCAAATGTGGACATACG
>CAYIPF010000050.1:0-4662 GCA_964365285.1 uncultured Candidatus Saccharibacteria bacterium
CCGCGACCCCGAAGATAAAAAATTGCCGCGCGAATATCATGAATTGATTTTTGATGATCCGCGTCGGAAAAACTTTTATAATCAAGAGCGGTATCGCTTCCTATTTTCTTTGTTGATTCGCCGTGACCCCGAAGATCAATTGCAAGAACATGAAAACCGCGCATCGCGGCTTTATGCGCGAATTCGAAAAAGCTTTCGCGAACTTCAGGCATCATATGCGCCAACACCAAACCACGAACGCTTTTATGCAACGGCAAATAGTAATCGCCAATAATTTCTACGCCATCATCGGTTATGCATACTACACGCTCTCGATGCTCTTGTAATTGTTCGACCATATTGATAGACTTGTTGCGTAATAATTTTGAATTGCGAGACGCGCGAAAATGCGTTCAAGACCGCAAAAGAGAATATACGGCAATGCCAAACGCCACCGAAACATTCAACGATTCTTTCGTTCCTTTTTGGGGAATCTCAATAATCGCATCTGCTTTTTTCAAAACCGCCCGCGAAATTCCAGAAATTTCGTTTCCAACAATAAACGCGATCGGAAAACGGGGGCGAAAAGAATTATATGCTACGCTCTTCACATCTTGTTCAAGCGCAACAATCTGATACCCGTCTTTTTTAAGCCCTTTTAAAAGATTGCCGATACGAGAATGTTTTTCCCATGGAACCGTTTTCTCTGCTCCAAGCGCTACTTTCGCAACTTTTGGATTGTCTGGTGTTCCGGAAAAACCAGTCAAAAAAATCTTCTCAACGCCAACAGCATCGGATGTCCGAAATATCGAACCGATGTTATACAGACTCCGAATGTTATGCGCTATAACAATGAGTTTTTTACCATGACACAAAGTCATATGTAATTGCGACTGAAACGCTAATTTCCTGCTCTCCACCGGAAAGCTCCGGCCCTACTGCAGTAATACCGTCAGCGCCTTTGCTGAACGCTTCGGCTCTATAGAAAATTGGCGGTGGAAAACCTCCATCATTTTCCGAAAATCCGACAATGCGTTCTAAACGCACCCGTAAACTCTTAGAAAGAACGCTTGCCTTTTCCTTCGCACTCATGATTGCGAGTTTCCGCGCTTCTTCTTTGAGCTTGTCAGGGTCTTCAATAACAAATGAAACGTTGCCGATTTCATTGGCGCCGTTCTCCACAAGACCGCCTAAAACATCGTCAACCGTTAAAAGATCGCGAATTTTAATCTCCATTGAGTTTCGAATTTGATATCCGGTAATTTGTGGTTTTCGATTTTCCGGATAAAAATATTGAGGATGTATGGAATAATTTGTTGTTTTAATATCCTTAGAATCAATGCCTGTGCTCTGCAAAAACTTTGATACCTTTGCCGATGCGGCCGTATTTTCCGCTTGTGCCTGTGAAACAGTCGCCCGCTCCGTGACAATGGTTGCGCTGAGAGTCGCGATGTCGGGCTTTGCCGCAACTTTTCCCTCTCCGCTCACCGATATTTGAAAAGACCCTTCACTGGATTTAAGCGTTCGTTTGCCCTCAACAAAATATGAAAATGAAACCGCGAAAGAAACCAAAATAAGTCCCGCCAAAAAAACTGCGATACCGCGCCGAAAATGTTTTTTTCCAATTTCGGAATAATCATTATAAAATTGCATATGCACATGCCCATACGCCACACCATTATTATCCCCTTCACATAATTCCCTTTCTGCTGCAATGTCATAATTTCAACTGCGAAAAGAATTGCGCAAAAGGTCTCTATATAAAAATGGATGAAGCGATTAGGTAATTATGAGTAATTAATTAAAACTATCCTAAAAAGATTATATCACAAAAATTTGATTTAAAAAAGCCGAGCGCATACTTTTACGCGCTCGGCTATGAAATCATACGTGGCTCACTCCTCGACAAATTTTATATTTGTTCCAAATTTTGCCCCATATTCTTGGCAAAAATCAGACCATTCCTTTCTTGAAAAAATAATTCCCATAACAGGTAATTCGCCTTTCTTCAAAAAGAGACCGCGTGCCATCTCTTTCGTGCTTTCCCGAATGTTATCGCGAAAACGATACCCGAAAAGACTCATAACTTTTTTGAGATCCTTCTCGCTTCCCCGACGAAGCTCAAACTCGGCACAAAACCCAAGAAACGGAAACAAAAAATGTTCAATTTCAACGCCTTTAAAAACCTGATAATGCCGAGCATCAAATATCCGTTCGTAAACAAATGTCCGCATATACTGATATTCGCATGAATGCACGCGAGATCGAAATTCTATCTCGTTAAGTGCTGTGGTTTTTTCCTTTTTAACGCGAAGCACATTACTCTGATTTTTTCCTTTTTCAGCATAGGAACACTCCGTGACTTGATCCGGAAAAATCCGTCTCCGAAGGCGAATTGTCGTTTCCGGATGCTTTGCGTCTGAATAAATTAAATTCAGTTCACGAACCCATCCATGCATGTCGGGAAAAACCGCTGCGGAATCTAAAGAATGAAGCGCCTTAAGAAAGGCTACTGGGTTTTTGACTCGGCACCGAGCCTCAATCTCAACAGATTTAGCGTACATGCTTTTGCGCCCTCCTATTCAGGTTATGTGTCGCTCGCACAAACTTTTTTCACGCATGATGAAAATAATTCTTGCTCAACAAAAACTGATTCTGCGAACGATTCTGAACGACAATTTCATATTCGCGTATACCATTTTTCACAATCACGCGAAACGCTCCGGGCGGAACGCGTTTAAATGACCACAAAAGATATTCATTTGAAGTCCTGTCATGCAAACCAATAAGCACCGATTGGCCAACCGTTAACACCCCGAAGCGCTCCACAACATAATACTCGTGCCCATCCTGCAAAAGCGCTTCTTCACGCGGATGCCCTGAACCGCTACGCGCTCCAGCGACAATAAGAAAAAAAAGAGAAAAGCATGTAATTGACAAAAGCCAAAGCGTCGCGAACACTCGCAAAAAAACTGGCGTGCGGTTTTTTTTTGTGAAACCACAACACACAGAGAACCGCTGATAAAATAGCAAGATTGAAAAGAACAACGGAAAAAGTTTCAAAAGAGAAGCTCAATCCAGCCCATATCAAGTCCATGGCGCCTCCTTTTAAAAATCGTTTTCATTAAAAAGCAAAATCGAATATATGTCAAGTTTTTTTAAGCGGATGGAGTTCTTCACGAACGACTTCGCGATCGTCCCATTGAATTTTTGTTCCGCGGGACCCCATCATCCACGGCTCCGCTCCCTTTCCGGTAATAATAACCGTATCATCCGGCTGCGCAATTATAAGCGCATGTCTAATCGCCTCTCTCCTGTCCAAAATTTTGGAAATCGGAACTTGTCCGCCAAAGGCGGAGAAATCAGAAACTCCAGATTCTATCTCCAATAGAATCTGGCTGGGGTTTTCGTCATACGGATCCTCGTTCGTCAAAATAATTTCGCGACAAAATCGAGACGCCAACTTCCCAAATTCAGGCCGCTTCCATACATCGCGCCCTCCTCCGGTGGCTCCCAAAACACACACCAGTCCTTTCGTGTATGGCGAAAGCGTTTCATATACTTTTTGCAATGCATCCGGCGTGTGTGCGTAATCAACAAAAACTTTAAAATTCTGCCCTTCGTTGATTTCTTCAAGCCGTCCCGCGACTCCCTTTAGCAATGCAAGCGCGTCTCGTGCTACCGCAAGTGAAATCCCACACGCATCCACGGCCGCGACCGCGGCAAGAATATTGGAAATATTAAACTTTCCGCGAAACATTGAAGAAAATTCCGTATTGTGAACGGTGAATGAAGCCCCATCTTCACGAAGCCTGATATTTTCCGCAGAAAATATTTTTGAAACTGTTTTTTCGCACGAACGCGCATCAGCCGTATATTCAATTATCTGATCGGCGTCATTATGAAAAAAATGCGCGTGCTCTGGATCATCGAGATTGAGAATAAGCGTTTTTTTAACCTTCTCGCCAAAAAGTATTTTTCTAGAACCGCGAGCGGTTATCTGAAAAAGTTTTTTCTTCATAACGCGATACGCGTCAAAACTGCCGTGTGATTCAATATGCTCTGGAGTAAGATTCGTAAAAATCGCAACATCAAAATTGATATATTCGTGCCGAAACTGGCGGATCCCCTCCGATGTCACCTCAAGCACGGCGTATGTGCACCCATTGACAACGCACTCAGCAAGGAATTTTTGCAACATTCCGCGCCCCGGCATCGTCATCTTCAATTCATTTTTTTGCTCATTTTTATTTATTTTAAAACGAAGAGAGGAAATCGAACCAACCGAAATCCCCGCGTGTAAAAAAATCTCATGAAGAAGCGAAACGACCGTTGACTTTCCGTTCGTTCCGGTAACGCCGATCACGACGAGTTTCCGCGACGGAAATCTGTACCGCAAAGCCCCCCACAACGCCCACAGCCAGTGGTATGAACTTCGCAAAAAAATAACTATTTTTATAAAAAAATTCATTAGAGATTCTTTCTTTTTTATATGTATTCCGTGCCAAAAGCCCGAGAATTATGACTAACGAATTATATCAATAGTAAGTATAGCTTATTTTTATGAAAAAATTTAGCCCTGCTCCGACGGATCGGAACAGGGCTAAGGACTAAGTTCAAAGGGACTAAAGTCCCGAGGATCTTAGTGTTGAGAACTGACTTGCGACACGGCGAACGCGAACC
>CAYIPF010000051.1:0-4622 GCA_964365285.1 uncultured Candidatus Saccharibacteria bacterium
CGGCGGCTTGCCGACGGGATGAAGGGGGCTTATGTCCTGATGTGCCGAAAGGCATCATCGGGGCCGATGCGGGTGTCGTATACTGGTATTACCTCAGCTTTCCAAGCTGATGAAAGGAGTTCGATTCTCCTCACCCGCTTAAAAACAAAAACAACGGCACAGTATGCCGTTGTTTTTGTTTAGGTGAAACAAATAAACAGTTTCGTTTGCATGATGGATTTTCAGCAAAATTTCAAAAATCGGTGATTAAGCAATAAGTCTTGCTACACTAAAAGCGGTCGCGGCGGCAAGTCCGCCTATTGCCGTTGTTTGAATTGCGCTTTTAAATGGCGCGTTGCTTGTGTAAATTCCTTTTACATAGCCGAAAACAAAGAGGGTTGATAGCGTTAAAAGGGATGATACGATAAGAGCCGACTGCGTATTAAGAATAAAAAAGTACGGAGAGAGGGGAATAATTCCACCAATTGCGTATGAGATGCCGAGAGTAAAAGCGGAACGGCGCGCTTCTCGCGGATGTGGATGCTCCAATCCCAATTCAAAACGCATCATAAAATCAACCCAATCTTGCGGACGACTTCGTAAGGCGTTCGAAACGGCTTCCGCTTCCGCATCCTGTAATCCGTATGACCGAAGAATTCCTTTTACTTCAGCGACTTCCGTATCCGGCATTTCTTTTACTTCTTTGTGTTCGCGTCTTTCCTCATTTTTGTAGTGTTCGAGATCGCTTTTTGCGGCAAGATATCCGCCCAATCCCATAGAAATAGTTCCTGCGGCAATTTCCGCTAAACTCGCAACGATGACGATATTATTTGAGTATAGAGCGCCAGAAATTGCCGCGGCAAGTGCGAAAGGAACGGTTAGACCATCGGCAATGCCTAAAACGACATTTCGTAGTGTTTTTGGCGTTCGAAAATGCCGTTCAATATGAGAGGATATTTTTTTAATCATATATTTGCTTAAGTATAAAATTGTAGCATGTTTTTTCAGTTTGACACATTTTTTATTGGTGCTATACTTTAAAAATGCCCGTATGAAAACGGGATTTTCTTTTTAAGCGCAGCTTTTGATTGTTCGGTTTTTGGCTTTTAGAAAGCGTGCAATATCGTTTTTTCTACAAGCTACAAGCTACAAGCTACAAGCTAAAGTCGTGGATCTAAAATCAATGCAAATCGCCCTTCAGCAGATTGCCGAGGAAAAGGGCCTCGATGTCGCGAGAGTTCTAGAAACGGTCGAAATGGCAATCGCTGCGGCGTATAAAAAAGATTATGGAAAACGCGGACAAATTATTCGCGCTTCATTTGATCAAAAAACCGGAAACATCGCTTTTCGGCAGATTAAAATTGTCGTTGACGAGTCAATGTTGAAAACGGAAGAAGAAATTGCGGAAGAGGAACAGCACAAGATTCTTGATGCCGAAGCGGCTCTTGCAGAAAGAAGGCGCCGTCCGCGAAGAACCGATGACGATGACGACGAGCCGATGGGCGAAGGAGAAAAAAAGGTGCGGTTCAATCCGGAAAAACACATCACGCTTGATGAAGCGCGGAAGATACGGGACGGCGCGAATGTCGGCGACGAAATCGCGTTTGCTTTAGAGTCCCATATTGATTATGGCCGTATCGCGGCGCAAACTGCAAAGCAGGTTATTATTCAGCGCATTCGCGAAGCGGAACGATCCTCAATCTTCACTGAATTTAAAGCAAAAGAAGGGACGATTGTTTCTGGTCTTATTCAACGAATTGAGGGACGAGTCGTTTTTGTTGATATTGGGCGGACAATTGCAGTTCTTCCACCTGAAGAACAAATCCCCCTTGAACAGTATCGCGTTGGAGGACGGATTAAATGCATCATTCTTTCGGTTCAGGAAAATCCGCGTGGACCCGGCGTTTTTCTTTCTCGTTCGCATCCAAAACTTCTCCTCAATCTTTTTGAAGTGGAGGTTCCTGAAGTCGCATCTAGAGCGGTTGAGCTTCGTTCAATAGCGCGGGAAGCCGGATCCCGATCAAAAGTCGCCGTTATTTCTCATGAGGACGGGGTTGATCCCGTCGGTTCTCTTGTCGGACAAAAAGGGGTTCGCGTGATGGCAGTTATTAATGAGCTTGGCGGTGAGAAAGTTGACATCATTGAATGGTCCGATGATCCAGCAACATTTATTGGAAATGCGTTGTCGCCGGCAAAAGTGGTGAGCGTTGAGCTTGACACCGCACGAAAAGAAGCGCGAGTTTTTGTTCCAAACGATGAATTGTCGCTTGCGATTGGAAAACGCGGACAGAATGTCCGTCTCGCAGCAAAGCTTTCCGGCTGGAAAATAGATCTTCGTTCTGACACTAAGCCGAATGAGCCAGCTATTACTTCAGAAGAGGGTATCCAAGTTGAATCAGAGAAAAACGTTGAGATTGAAAAGAAGCCGGAAGAAAAATCGGAAGTCAAGAGCGAGGAGCAAAAATCACCGCGTAAAAAAAGGAAAAGCAAAAAATGAAGAGTAAAGCCAATCTTAATACTGTCTCGGCGGAAAAGAACCTGAGATAGCATTGAAATTACATATGTTTATAATTATTCCATTGTTCGCGTCATTCATTTCAATTGGTTTTGCCATATATCTTATTCGCTCTCTCAAAAACAAAAGCCGCGGAAACGAAAAAATGATCCAAATCCAAGACGCTATTAGGGAGGGATCTCACGCGTATCTTTCGCGCCAAAATAAGACAGTTTTTGCCGTTTCTATCATTATCGGGGCGCTTATCTGGCATTTTTTTAATTTTACGACTACTTTTGGCTTTCTTGTCGGAGCATTCGGTTCAGGACTTGCAGGATATTTTGGCATGATGACTGCCGTTGAAACAAACGCGAAAACGGCGGAAGCGGCGCGTGGAGGAATTTCCGGCGCTTTCAAAATCGCATTTCTTGGAGGATCGGTTACCGGATTTTTTGTTGTTGGCATAGCACTTTTTATTACCACGGCGTTTTATGCTTATTTTAAAGATCTCACAGCTCTTATCGGTCTTGGTTTTGGCGGTTCGCTGATTTCTATTTTTGCGCGATTAGGTGGGGGCATTTATACCAAAGGCGCTGATATCGGAGCTGATCTTGTTGGAAAAATTGAGGCGGGAATTCCGGAAGATGACCTGAGAAATCCAGCGGTCATTGCCGATAATGTCGGGGATAATGTTGGCGATGATGCTGGAATGGCGGCTGACCTTTTTGAAACCTATGTTGTAACGGCGATCGCCGTGATGCTTTTGGGATCGTCACTTTTTCCGGAAAACGACGCTACCCCGTATTTCCCGCTTATGATCGGAGCAGTTGCGATTTTTGCGTCAATCATTGGAACTTTTTTTGTGCATGTTAAGGACGATGCTGAAAATATTATGAAAGGACTATATAAGGGTCTTGCTGTGTCCGCGATTATTTCGGTAATTCTTTTTTTTCCTGTGTCGTTGGCGTTTTTTCCACGAGAAATTTCTAGTCAGGTATATGCGGCAGGAATCGTTGGGCTCGTTGTGACTGGGCTTTTGATTCTTGTGACCGAATACTATACGGCAAAGCAATTTCGTCCGGTGCAGTCTATCGCGCATGCGTCAACTACGGGACACGCGACAAACATTATCATGGGGCTTTCGATTTCAATGGAAGCGACGGTCGCGCCAGTTCTAGTAATTTGCGCCGGAATTCTTTCAGCATATTGGATTTTTGGTCTTTTTGGAATTGCGGTTGCCGCCATGTCAATGCTTTCGCTTGCGGGCATGATTATTGCCATTGATGCGTTTGGTCCAATCACAGATAACGCCGGGGGTATCGCGGAGATGGCAAAGCTTCCGGAAGAAGTACGGCGTGTTACAGACGCGCTTGATGCTGTTGGAAACACAACCAAAGCAATTACAAAAGGATATGCCATTGGTTCGGCCGGCCTTGCCAGCTTGGTTTTATTTGCTTCGTATGTCCAAGACCTAAATCTTTTTGGACTTGAAACAAGTTTTGATCTTATAAATCCGTACATTGTGGTAGGACTTTTTATGGGAGCGTTGATGCCGTATCTTTTTGCTTCAATGACAATGAAAGCAGTCGGTCGTGCCGGAAAAGAAGTCGTTGAAGATGTTCGACGCCAATTTCGTGAAAATAAAGGAATTATGGACGGAACTTTAAAACCCGATTATGCGCGGACCGTTGATATTGTCACCAAAGCGGCAATTCGCGAGATGGTTGCGCCCGCGCTTCTTCCGGTTTTGTTTCCGGTGATTATATTTTTGCTTATGGGCGCGCACGCGGCAGAAGTTATCGGCGGACTTTTGATGGGATCAATTGTTTCGGGAATTTTTGTTGCAATTTCAATGACGACCGGAGGAGCGGCGTGGGATAATGCCAAAAAGTTTATTGAAGAGGGAAATTATGGTGGCAAAAAATCCCTGGCGCATCAAGCGGCAATTACCGGTGATACCGTTGGCGATCCCTGTAAAGATGCCGTAGGCCCGGCAATCAACCCGATGATTAAAATTGTGAATATCGTTGCATTACTTTTGGCGCGATTGATGTAAAAACCCCGCTTTATGAGCAGGGTTGATCGTCTGACTGTTGCGACCGAACGCGAGTGAGGAAGTACTGAAGCTAGAATGCTGAATGTGCGACCG
>CAYIPF010000052.1:0-4598 GCA_964365285.1 uncultured Candidatus Saccharibacteria bacterium
TGCCATTTGAAGCGAGAGCCATGATTTTCCTGTGGTTTATTCTAGTGCTGACATATAATTTGCCACCACTTCGATTTAAGGCAATTCCCCTTTTAGACTTCCTTTTCGGCTTTGGTTTTCCGCTATGGGGAGTAATCGGATATTTTCTCACTTCTAATCAAATGCCGTCAATTTCAATCCTTGGAATGCTTGCTTTATTCTCTATGGTCATGCACCTATATACTTCCAGCATTGATTTAGAATATGACAAAGCTACCGGGACAAAAACAACTTCAGTACTGATCGGCTCGATTAGAGCAAATCTTTTAGTATGTGCCGGTATTATTCTTTTACTAACGGCAATTCAAATTGCCATGCAACAATTATTAGTTGCATCGGTTGTGTTTATCTACTTCGTCTTCTTTTTGACTCAGTTTTTTTCGCGTGATACAATTGAGTTGGTTCATTGGTACCGTTATTTCATATATTTGCATTATGTTGTCGGATTTATTTTCAGTCTTAATTTCGTTAAATCATAATCACAAAAAATCTTATGTCTGCTTCAAAAACGCTTAAGAAACTCATTAGAATTTCTCGTTTTCCACACTATTGGGTTTCAACTCCCTTCTTTTTATTGGTAGGCGCACTATTGGCAGTTGGTGTTGATGCTTTTCATAGTCCGGTCTTATATCTCTTGTTCGCTTGGTTCGTATTTCCGGCCAACCTATTTCTTGCCGCTCTCAACGATGCGTTTGACTATGAGACTGATTTAAATAACCCGCGAAAACACTCAATGGAGTCCGCGGTTTCCAAGAGCGGAATAAGACAGATGCTCTGGGTGAGCTTTACTGCCCTCGCTTCAGTGCTTGTTATCTTGCCCTTCGTGTCGGTACCTGTCAGAGAACTTATTTTGCTCTGGATCATAGTGATTATCACTTATAACGTGCCACCAATCCGATTCAAGCAGTATCCTGTCACTGATATAGTATTCGGAGGTGTCGGGCAGTATATTCCAATAGCAATGATAGGATACGTGGCGGTATCCGGGAATTTTCCGCCATGGTCATTGATTTGGTTTGGGATTATTTTTTGTGCTGCGAGTTATATTTCTGGTTCCTCTTTTGATACCTCGTATGATCGTGCGGCAGGGATGAAAAATACGACTGCCCGTCTTGGGTCAATTAAAAATGGATTGATTCTTTCCGTATTTTTTTATGTGGCAGCTGCCATATACGGCGTATTTGTCGGTCTACCTTTATTTTCCGTTTTCGTCCTGATATTTCCGGTGCTCATTTTCTATAATATCCGAAAGGGAAACCTAGAAGCGAGGAGCGTATCTATTTTTAAGCAGTTGATTTGGGCGCCATTCATATTCGGAACCATAATCGGAATGCTCTATCATGCGGTTTATTTTCAGATCTAAGGTATGGTCAGAAAATTATTCTACATATACATGCTTAAGAAACTCATTAAAATCTCCCGCTTCCCACATTTCTGGCTTTATAGTGGCGGAAACCTTATTTGGGGTGCGATAATAGCCACCGGCAAAAACGCTTTTCAAGATCCGTATTTTTTCGCTCTACTTTTCTGGTTTATTTTTCCCGCTAATGTATTTCTCAATGCCATCAACGATGCGTTTGACTATGAGACTGATTTGAATAATCCGCGAAAACAATCTATGGAATCTACGGTCTCCAAGAATGGAAAGAAAGAGATGTTATGGATTAGCTTCGTTGCCCTCGCTTCAGTGCTTGTTATCTTGCCCTTCGTGTCGGTACTGGTAAGGGAACTTATCCTGCTTTGGATTGTAATAGTGATTGCTTATAATGTGCCGCCGATTCGACTTAAACGCTACCCAATAGTTGATATAATATTTGGAGGTGTCGGGCAATATGTTCCAATGGCAATCATAGGATACTCAGCTGCGTCCGGCTCCCTTCCGTCATTTCCGTTGATTTTGCTTGCGATTATTTTTAGCACTGCGAGCCATATTTCAAGCGCTGCCTTAGATGTTTCGTATGACCATGCGGCAGGGATAAAAAACACGACTGTCCGTCTTGGGTCAATTAAAAATGGATTGATTCTTTCCGTATTTTTTTATGTGGCAGCTGCCGCGTACGGCGCATATATCGGCTTCCCGTTATTTTCCGTTTTTGTCCTGATATTTCCGGCGCTCATTTTTTACAATATCTGGAAAGGAGATTTGGAAGGGAGGAACATCTCTATTTTCGAGCAGTTTGTCTGGGCGCCATTCATATTTGGGACCCTCATCGGAACGCTCTATTATACGGTTTATTTTCGGTTTTACTTTTTAAACTATAATCTATGAAATTTTTTTCATTCAAAAGAATTATACAAATCTCTCGCTTTCCTCATTTTTGGTTTTCTACTGTTGGGCTTTTGCTATGGGGCGCAATGTTGACGGTATTGACGGTTGATAAGGACACTTCCTGGATCCCAGTTTTTTGGATTCTATTTTTCTGGTTTATTTTTCCCGCTAATGTATTTCTCAATGCCATCAACGATGCGTTTGACTATGAGACTGATTTGAATAATCCGCGAAAACAATCTATGGAATCTACGGTCTCCAAGAATGGAAAGAAAGAGATGTTATGGATTAGCTTCGTTGCCCTCGCTTCAGTGCTTGTTATCTTGCCCTTCGTGTCGGTACTGGTAAGGGAACTTATCCTGCTTTGGATTGTAATAGTGATTGCTTATAATGTGCCGCCGATTCGACTCAAACAATATCCAGTGCTTGATATTTTATTTGGTGGCGTAGGACATTTCGCCATGATTGGAGTAATCGGATACGCAGCAGTATCGGGGAGTGCACCTCCATTTCAGCTGGTGTTACTTGGAATTTCTTTTTGCGCCGGGCAGCATGTTTTTGGAGCCTCTTTTGATGCTCCGTACGATCGCGCGGCGGGGATAAAAAACACGACCGTTCGACTGGGATCAATTAAAAATGGGTTGATTTTTTCTGCATTTCTTTATTTAGTATCTGCCGCGTATGGTTTATTTATTGGCCTGCCACTATTTTCTATTTTTGTCTTGCTGTTTCCGGCGCTCATTTTTTACAATATCTGGAAAGGAGATTTGGAAGGGAGGAGTGTATTGATTTTTGAAGAATCTACTTGGTTGACTCTCGCTTTTGGATTTATAACGGGAACTCTTCTATACTGGAGTTAATGATTGTAACAGTATGAAAAAAAATTATTCGCTCTATCTCGCCGGTTCTATAAAGCTTTGGGAGAAAGAATTTAAAAAAAGATATTCCCCGCTGTTCAAGCAGAGGGTCAAACTTTTCGAGCCCGGAGAAATGAATATACCCGATGACCATCGTTTGATAACCAGACGGGTCGCTCAAAAGGATCGCTCTGAAATAGCAAAAAGCGACGCTGTGTTGGTGTATATGAAAAATTATAAATCTTCTCGATTCGGTGGCCCCGCGGGGACGGATAGCTCATGGGAATGCGGGTATGCCTATGGAATCAAAAAACCGGTCATCGCGATTGTGGAAGACCTTGAGCATCTCGCCTATTTTGAAAGTCAGTGGATGCTGACCTTCCATATGAGCGCGTATATCACCGATAATAAGAGGGTAGCCGAGAAAATTTTTAAAACAGCTCATTTCAAAGGGGCCGCAGTCATTTTTTGCGAATCCAAAGAACTCTTTGAGGAAAAAATCTGCGAATATCTTCATAAAAAATAAAATGGGACTCGAGTTTCCTCGAGCCCCACGATACTCACTGCCCATCACTTCATATTTTCCTTTAGCAGGGCGAAGTGCGCCCGCCCAACAACGCGATTCGCCACGAGCAAGATCAATGTGTCGGAATTCTTAGCATTGAGCTCAAACGTGTCGACCGTGAGGAGGATTTTATTACCGCCCTCTTCCTGCACGAACGCAGAGAGAGAAGCATTCCCACCGCCACCAGGATAGGCGAACATGATGAACGTGAAGACATTCACCGCAGTCCTTGCCGCCCCGTACTCGTCCATCGCCGCGACCTTGAGAGTGATAGTAACCCCCTTGTGTCGCGCCGCGAGAGGCGTCCCGGTCGCGGCTTGCAGTATCGCCTCTTTGAGCGGCTTATTTTCTCCGGCATCGCCTCCATCGCCCTCGAATAGGACGTTGATCGGAACGCCCGCTTCCTTGCTCGGGCTCGTGGGAACATCGGGACATGTTGCGACTTTTCCGTTGCCGGCCTGTGCCGCAATATGCTCGACAAACGCCCCCGTCAAGACAGACGTCTTATCCGCCAACGCCTCAAATTTTTTCAGGAGGTCGTTGAAGTAGGTCTCCTTTTCCGCCTTCAGGTAGCCGGCGTTCCACTCAAGGCCGGCAATCGTGTAGCCAAGCCCTAGTTGATTCACTTCATCGGTTGAATCCGCGACCTCAACTATAGCTTTGGCGAGCGATTTGCCTTCACCAGAAAGCGGTGAAGGCAAAGTGGCGGATAGGGAATAGAGCTTTGCCGCTTCCCCCGCAAATCTCCAATTGTCCTTGATGGTATTCTCGGTCCGCCATTTCACTTCCTTGCTGTAACTTCCCCCGTTCTTACGATCATTATAGACCCATTGGTGGTACTCGTGCAGAGGGAGCGACAGCAAGAGCA
>CAYIPF010000053.1:0-4513 GCA_964365285.1 uncultured Candidatus Saccharibacteria bacterium
AGAACTCCTTGAGCTATAAGTTTTTCCGTTAGAGATTTTTGGTTCATAATTAAAATAAAAGGGGTTTGCCGTAGCAAACCCCAAGCCCCAAGGTGAGAAAAATGGTGGGACTAGACCAATGACCCCGAGATGGAAGAACAATATAATCTAAGCTATTACTTTATCATCTAAAAAAAATTACGCAAACTTAACTGTGGATAACTTTTCTTCACCCATAAAAATCGCTGTTTTGTTGATGATTTTTCGTTAGCCCCGTTACTTAAAGATTTTCCGTAGTCAGGGAGTTTTAATGGAAAAAACATTTACGCAGCGGAGTCATTAAGTGTGATTTTAAAAAAATCTTGATATAATGCATACATGCAAAAACTTCCACAAATACTTTTTCTTTCTTATATCGCGCTTTTTATTGCGCTTGGAATCGCTCCTTATTCGCGCGAAGTTTGGTACGCGGAAAATATTCCGATTGTTGGAATCGCAATTATTCTTTTTATTCTTTATATAAACGGGGTGAGGTTTTCAAACGCGAGTTACATTTTCATGAGCGCTCTTTTGTTTCTCCATACGATCGGTGGTTACTATACTTTTGGGCGAGTGCCGTTTGATTTTGTTACAAACTTTTTTGGATTTGAGAGGAATCACTATGATCGCATTGCGCATGTTACTGTTGGTTTTTATGCGTATCCGCTCATTGAATATATGGAAGCGCGTGGGATTATCACAAAGCGATGGGTGAATTATGTACTTGGACTTTCTTTTATTATGGCAATTGCCGCCGGATATGAGATTCTCGAATGGATTTTCGCAATCACGAGCGATCCGTCAGCTGGAATCGCTTTTCTTGGAAGTCAGGGAGATGTGTGGGATGCGCAAAAGGATATGCTTGCCGATACGATGGGCGCTGGAGGTGCTATTTTTTTCTATCATATTTTTCAGCGCATTCGATTAAAATGAAAGGATTGAATTTTAAAAAAAAATACGGGCGTATGCCCGTATTTTTTGTGTTGTTTTTGCGTAAGAAATGTGGCACTATTTCGTCTTAATATGCAGAACAATACGAATAATAATGAAATGGAGCAATTTGTTAAGGCATATGATGAACATTCTGACGCCATATTTCGGCATTGTTTTTTCCGCGTACGCAACGATGAGATTGCGCGCGATGTCATGCAAGAGGCGTATGCGAAGACATGGGAATACCTTGCTCGAGGCAATGAGGTTATCAATATCAGGGCGTTTTTATACAAGGTTGCTAATAATTTGATTATCGATGGTTGGAAGAAAAAACGGGAAGAATCTTTGGACAAGATGCGGGAAGAGTCAGGGTTTGACCCTGCAACTGCCGAACATATTGCCACGCATCATTCGGCTGAAATGCGCGAAGTAATCGAAGCAATTAATTCTATCGACAAAAAGTATCGGGATGTCGTGATTATGCGGTATGTCGATGATATGTCGCCCCGCGAAATTGCCACGATTTTGAATGAAAGCGAAAATGCTGTTTCGGTGCGCATTCATCGCGGATTGCAATCGGTAAAACATATTTTTGAAACAGATTCGCTGTCTAAAGATTTTCCGTCTGTAAAACCCAAGAATTTTAGGCGAGGCGACGAGAAAATTTTGAAAAATATATAGCGTATCTTTTGAGAAATTTTCACAAAGACGCAGCCAAAATTATGGGGTTTTAACAGGAAATATCTTTGGACAGCGAGGCTATTATGAAAAACTTTGAAAAAATAATAAAACAAGCAAAAAACATTTCTCTTGCTGAAGGCGCGCGCGCGCGCGTTCGAGATGAGCTGCGGGTTTATATGCAAACATATCGCCCGCCAATCCGCAAAACATTTCGCGAACAACTCCTCGCTTTTTTTGCAGTACACAGAACAGTGCCGTTGGTGCTTGTTATGAGTATGCTTTCGGGCGCGGGAATAGCGTTTGGGGCAGAAGAAGCGCTTCCCGGAGATATTCTGTATCCGGTAAAAATTAATGTAAACGAAGAGGTTCGCGGATTGTTAAAGTTTTCTTCAAAATCAAAAGCGGAATGGGAAACAAAACGCGCTACAAAACGGCTGGAAGAAGTCGAACGGTTAGTCGTTAAAAAGAGGGCTGTTACGCCGGAGGTTCGCGTGGCGTTGAAGGAAAAATTCAATGAGCATCGCAAAAACGCGGAAATAAAGATGGCGATTATTGAAAATGGCGGGGACTTTGAAGCCGCGGCGTATATTAATTCCAATTTTGAGGCGGAACTTGAGGCGCATGATACCATTCTCAAAAAACTGACCGAAGATGATGTGGACTCGGATCGCACGCTCGCGCCGATTGCCCTATCTCTTCAAAATGCAGTACGGGAAGTCGGTAAAAAAAGGAAAAACTCCGAAGAAAATATTGAAAATAAAACAGATGATAAAGCAAAAAAATCTTCTGAAGATATGCTTGTGATAGCAGAAAAGAAACTTCAGGAAATGAATGTGTTTATTGACGGTGCCGCGTTAGGATTGGGCAATTCCGCAACAATTAAAGCAAGAAAACGGTTTTCAGACGCAATTGAAACGATTGCTGAGGGGAAGATGAAACAAAGCGATGGCGCATATGGCAAAGCTTTTTCGCTTTTTCAAAAAGCAATGCGGACGCTCGAAAAGACAAGGGCGCTGATGAACGCGAACAATGAATTTCGCATACAGGTTTCAATTGAGGGAAACGGGGACGGCGATCACGATGAAGACAAAAAAGAATCGCTCCTCAAAGAACGAGTAGAGCGCATAGAGAAACAAGAAAAGAAACCGGAGCGCGGTTTAAATGGCGAAAGCGATGAACGAAAGCCGGAGAATGGACGAGAATTAAAAATCGAAGATTCAACAAAAAATGAAGGGCGCGGAAAGAAGCAGGAAATAAAAGAATTTATGCGGTAATTTGCGCGGCACTTTCTACAAAAACATCTTCCGACAAATTCGGGAGATGTTTTTGTAAGAAAATTGCTTTTGCTTCGTCTTATAGATAAGGTCAAAAAATTACTAAATTAAAAAGCACATTATAGTATGTCCATAAAATCATTGTTAGCGTTTGCGGTGGTATTGGGTATTGTCGGGAGTGTCATGCTTGCATCTCCGTGGGTTGCGTTTGCAAAAAAAGATAAGGATAAAGGCGGTGATGATGATTCCCACGGGAAAAAAGAGTTTCGCGTCGATACGCGCGACAACCGAGAAGACGATATTCCTTCAGGCGCATCCGTTCAGATTAATGGCAATGGTAAAAGTACGCTCCAAAACATAAGGGTTGATTTTGTTTCGGCGTCATCAACAATCAGCGGGACAATCACATGGGGAAGTTTTTCTCTTCGTGTGCGTGTTGAGGTTGACGGAAGCACGAATTTTGTTAGGCGATTTAGTGGTAATTCTTCCATGGCTGAAATTTCCGTTGGCGATTTTCTTACGGTACAGGGAATGCTTCGTGCGGATGTTGCCGATACACTCACCGTTCGGGCAACTCATGTAAAAAATTGGTCGGTACAAAAACGGAACGCGTCTTTTTTTGGAAAAGTGACAAGCGTTATGGCGTCTTCAACAAGCTTTATGCTTGACACCGAAGAACGAGGAGCGCAAACGATTATTGTCGGAAGTTCAACGGAAATCATGAAGGCGGGGATCCGTATTACATTTTCTGATATTAGAGTTGGAGATAAAATAAACGCGCACGGCGTTTGGAATAATCTTCAAAACACGCTTGACGCACAAAAGATAAAAGTATTTGTTGATCGCGCGGTTCTTCAAAAGATATTTGAAGGCAAACTGCAATCAACCGCTTCCACAACGGCTCCAACGGCGATTGTTATACGCAAGAGCGGAACTGATTATACGGTTCAGATTGCACATGACACATCAATCTTAAATAAATTCTGGGCGCGGGCGACTCTCTCGCAATTCCTTGTTGGTCACAAGATTCGCGTATATGGTGCGCTTGAGGGAACAACAATCAACGCGACTGTCGTGAGAAATGAAAGCTTGCAATAGTCCGTATGAATGAGTTATTTTAACGCCGTCTCTTGTTGGAAAAAATAGTCACACATAAAGTCCCGCGAAAGCGGGGCTTTTCATTTTGATTATCATGGCGGATTTTTGAAAAAGCCGGAATAGTGGTACAATAAAATAACAGTATGCGTTATGAATAATATATTCAGAAAATTTTTTCTTTTTACGCTTCTTACCGCAACGGCTATTGCGTTTTTTATTTTTTTTATACTTTATAAGTGGGAATTTATTCGTTCCAGAGAATGGCTGTCTATTTTTGTTCAAAAAAATACGCAACTTCAAACGCAGGAATTAAATGCGCAAAAAGATATAGAGCTTCCTGCGGCCATAATTTCGCAACCGCCGTCTTCAGAGACGGTGCCTTCGTTAGCACCGCTCCACGAAGAATCTTTGACATCTCCGGAAAAAACATCTCAATCACCAGAATTTGAAGAGTGGATTTTGCCGTCTTCTGCGATTGCAATGCCAAAAAAAATACTGATTGAAGTTCC
>CAYIPF010000054.1:0-4444 GCA_964365285.1 uncultured Candidatus Saccharibacteria bacterium
CTGATGAAATTCGCAGAGTTTCGCAAGCGTTTCTATCGGATGATCAATCCGCGCGATGAGGGCTTTTTTGATTTATTTGAACGGCAGGTCGGTGTTATTCAGCGATCGGTTCCTATTTTGCAGTATATAATACGCGCACAGACGAGTGATTGCCTGTGGGAGAAAGAAGTTTCGGAGCTTGAGAAGGAGTGCGATCATGTCACAAAGCAAATTCATGAAAAGCTGATTGCTTGTTTTATCACTCCATTTGATCGCGAGGACATTTCGCATCTTACGAAAACGCTCGATGATATCATGGATCACATTGAAGACGCTGTTATGAGCATCGGAGTCATTCACGATGACGGTCATTTTGGAGCAAAATGTGGCGCTGATGATTCTGATGTAAAAACATTTCTTGAGATTGTGTGTAAATCAATACCGCTTATATGTGAGGGCATTATTCTGCTTCGCGGAATGGACGATATTCAAAAACAGCGGGAACAGATGAGGGCGCTTGAGCATGAGGCCGATGATTTGTATCGAAAAGTTATTGCGCATATTGATAATTTTGACGCGTATGCCCTACTGAAACATGTGCAGGGTCCCGTGTATCCCCAAGGCATTCAGAGAGTTTTGGATGAAATTTCATACCGCAATCGAAAAAAAGAAATTATCCGAAATCTTGAAGATGCGATTGATAAGTGCAATGAAGCATTCGTCGTTCTTTCACAGATTTATATCAAACACTCATAAAAACAACCCCCCGCGGAAAAATCCGCGGGGGATTTATTTTTTATATACAATGTGGGCGCACCAGGATTCGAACCTGGCACCTACTCTACGTCAAAGAGTCGCTCTACCAAATGAGCTATGCGCCCATATTTATATTTTATATGTCAGTAGCGCCAACCGGATTCGAACCGGTGTTAACGGCTTGAAAAGCCGCTGTCCTAACCAGGCTAGACGATGGCGCCATAATATAGACCCGCTGATTAAAGATTTTCCGCAGGTGAAACTCAAGAATTTTGAGCGAGACGAGATGAAAATTTTGAGGCATATACAGCGTATCTGGTGAGGAATTTTCATAAAGTCGTAGCCTAAATTCTTGAGTTTTCCGCCAAAGGCGGATCTGCCTTCGGCATGACAACAGGAAACATCTTTAATCAGCGGGTCTTATGAACAAAATATCAGAAATATTGAAAAATATCAATAAAAACGGTAGATTGGACGGATGAAAATTCTCGCCATAGAAACGTCTTGCGATGAAACCGCGATTGCAATTGTAGAACGAAAAGGAAAATCCGATAATTTTAAAATTCTCGCGCACATCGTCTCCTCGCAGGCAAAATTGCATGCAAAATTTGGCGGGGTGGTGCCGAATCTTGCAAGTCGCGAACATCAAAAAAATCTCGTGCCAATTCTTATTGTGGCGCTCAAAGAAGCAAAATTATATCGTCCAAAAAGAGATTATTATTCAAGCACATCGATATATCGATGCATCGAAGTGCTTCAAAGAGAGCAAGAGCTTGCTCGGCGCTTTTTGAGCGTTTTTTCTATTTCCGCGCCGATGATTGACGCGATTGCCGTGACGCACGGTCCCGGACTTGAACCCGCGTTGTGGGTTGGGATTAATTTTGCAAAAGCACTCGCGCTTTTATGGAAAAAATCGCTGATTCCGATAAACCATATGGAAGGACATATTTTTTCTGCATTGATACGATCAATGCAGAAAAAAATTTCCGATTTCCAATTTCTCCGCCGAAGGCGGATCCGCCTTCGGCGGAGAATTTCCAACAATTTTAAATGCTACACGCTACACGCTGTACGCTTTCCCGCTTTAGCATTGTTGGTGAGCGGTGGGCACACGGAATTAGTGCGTATCAAAAAATTAGGCACATATACAATACTCGGTGAAACGCTTGATGATGCCGTTGGCGAAGCGTTTGATAAGGTCGCTAAAATGCTGAATCTCGGATATCCGGGCGGACCTATCATTTCCGCATACGCAGAAAAAGGAAACGCGAATGCGATTGCGTTTCCTCGGCCAATGATTCATTCCGCGAATTTTCATTTCAGTTTTTCTGGATTGAAAACTTCCGTACTTTATCACTTAAGAGATTTAAAATTAAAAACTATAAGCCACAAACTAAAAGCTGATATTGCGGCAAGTTTTCAGCAGGCGGCGGTTGATGTGCTGGTGGCAAAAACAAAACGAGCAATTAAAAAATATGGAGCAAAAACTTTCATTATGGGCGGTGGAGTTGCGGCAAACAAAAAACTTCGCGAGGAACTTGCGAAAAATATTTCCGATGTTCATATGTTTTTTCCAAGCCTTTCGCTTACGGGCGACAATGCCCTTATGATTGCTCTGGCGGCGTTTTTCAGAAAACAAAAATCCGCCGCGAGTATTCGGGCGGATGGATCATTGCGTTTGCGCTAATGTTGTGGCGCGTCCTATCGAGGCAAACTTTAATTTGATGGCGTGTTTTCCTTGTTGCTTTCAAGAATTGCGTCCTCGATTTCTCTTTTCAAAAAATCCATTTGTTCCGGAAAAATTGTCATACCTTCGTTGGGATTTGTGTGCGTAAGAAACAAATCAAACGGAATTCGGATGAGGACTTGTTTATTATGAAGATCGAGTATGTAAGAAAGAGCTTCTCTATGGTTAGGCATAGATCACCTCTCAAAGAGTTGGCGTGTATGCTACAATATTACAATATATAGTGCTATTCATAATACAAAATGTCAAAAGAACTTTCATCGCAATATAATCCGCGCGAAACTGAAGAAAAAATATATCGATTATGGATGGAATCGGGATTTTTTAACCCCGATAATCTTCCGCGCCGTACCAAGGGCGCGTTTGTTGTTTCTGTTCCACCGCCGAATATCACTGGATCATTGCATATGGGGCACGCCTTAAACGCGATTATTCAGGACATTCTCATAAGAAAAAAACGAATGGAGGGATACAAAACTCTTTGGGTTCCCGGAACGGATCATGCTGGTATTGCAACGCAAAATGTCGTTGAAAAGGATTTGAAAAAACAAGGGTTGTCGCGCCATGATCTTGGCCGTGAAAAATTTCTAGAAAAAATATGGGAGTGGAAAGAAAAATATGGGGATATTATTTTGGGACAATTCAAAAAACTTGGAGTTTCCATGGATTGGTCGCATACGCGATTCACAATGGACGAAAAATATCAAAAAGCCGTTGTCGAGGCATTCCTTCATTATCATAAAAAGGGGCTACTCTATAGGGCGGAAAAAGTTATCAATTGGTGTACGCGCTGTCAGACGAGTTTATCCGACTTGGAAATAGAATACAAAGAAGAAAAAACCAAGCTTTATTATATTAAATATCCGCTTGTTCAGAATCAAGAAGAAGAAAACAAGGAACGGCGATACATTGTTGTTGCGACCACTCGTCCCGAAACAATGCTTGGCGATTCGGCTGTTGCGGTCCATCCATCTGATACGCGATATAAAAATCTTATCGGAAAGCGCGTCATTCTTCCCGTTCAGAACCGTGAGATTCCAATCATTGCCGATGAGGAAATAGACGAAAATTTTGGCACCGGAGTCGTAAAGGTAACTCCCGCGCACGATCTTTTAGACGCGCGTATCGGAGAAAAAAATAATTTGCCGATATATAAAGTTATTGGACCATTAGGAAAAATGACAGAGGAAGCGGGGAGTTTATGTGTCGGACTCAAGGTCGCAGAATGCCGTGAAAAAGTCACCGAAGAGCTTGCTCGGCAAAATCTCATCGAGAAGATTGAAGAGTACACCCATAATGTTGCGGTATGTTATCGATGCGGAGGCGTGATTGAGCCGCTGCCGTCTTTACAATGGTTTTTAAAGATGGAAGAGCTCGCGAAAAAAGCCATTGAGGCGGTTGAAAAAGGCGAAATCAATTTTTATCCGAAGCATTGGGAGAAAGCATATTTTGATTGGCTTAAAAATATTCGTGATTGGAATATTTCTCGGCAAATTTGGTGGGGGCATCGTTTTCCAGTTTTTTACTGTGGCAAAAAACTGGAAATGAAAAGCACAGAAGCTGGGATTCAAAATTTCGTTGTTGCTGATAAAAAACCGGCATCGTGCCCTTTTTGCAATGAGTGTGAGATGGCGCAGGAAACGGACGTTCTTGATACATGGTTTTCGTCCGCACTGTGGCCGTTTGCAATTCTGGGATGGCCGGAAAAAACAAAAGATCTTGAAGCGTATTATCCGAATCATGTTCTTTCCACCGCGCGTGATATTATCAATTTGTGGGTCGCGCGCATGATTTATTCCGGTCTTGAATTTACCGACCAAACGCCGTTTACAGATGTGATCATTCATGCAACTGTCCTCACGAAAGACGGAAAGCGCATGTCAAAATCTCTCGGTACTGGAGTTGACCCAATGGATTTAATTGAAAAATACGGCGCGGATGCAACGCGTTTTGGCATTATCT
>CAYIPF010000055.1:0-4436 GCA_964365285.1 uncultured Candidatus Saccharibacteria bacterium
AGGTGGTACAATTGCGAAAAGAAGAAGAGCGGGCGGTTCTTGAGACCTATGGACAGTTGCGCGGGGAAGGATACCTCAAGACGATAGATTCGTCAGCGACATTTTCCGGATTTCTCCGGTTTATGGACGAAGATATTTCTGCTATGCTGAAAGATGTTCTGCGGGAGTCGAATGTTACCACAAAAATAGCCGTGATGAGCATTCCGGCGCATGCGTGTTTTATCACCCTTGTTGAATTGCCCAAAATTCCTCCAAGCGAGTGGGCCACAGTTCTCTCTTTCGAATCAAGGCGATATGTTCCGATTCCGCAAAATGAGGTTTTCACCAATTGGGTTGTCATTGAAGGCGAAGAGGAGTCAAAAAAAATGAAAGTTCTCTTTGTGGCTGTTCCACGGGATGTTATTTCAAAATATCAGCGAATTTCAAAGCTTGTCGGTCTGGATTTGAGGGCGATTGAAGTCGAGTCATTCAGTAGTGTGCGGTCATTGATTGGGACTGAACATGCTCCGACGGTTATGATTTATTTTGGGTTTGAGGCGACAACCTTGCTGGTGGTTGATGAGGGGATTCTTCGTTTGAGCCATACCGTCGATCGAGGGCAGGAGTTTCTTACCGCCGCTCTTGCGAAAGGATTGAATGTAAGCGTGGAGCGCGCCGAGGATTTTAAAAATGAAATTGGACTTTCGGATAAAATTGAACAGCAGGAAATTGTAAGCATTTTGGAGTCGCTTCTTGAGATTCTTGTTCGTGAAATTAGCCGTGTTGTTTCAGCATATAATCGCGAGAATGAGCGAAAGATTGAGAGAATTCTTTTGACGGGAGGAGGGGCGCGTATGAAGGGGCTGGTTGAATATGTCGCGCGGATTTTTGGGGTTGAGGTGAGTATTGGTAATTCGTTTCACCGGATTACCTATCCGCAATTTATGCAGCCGATTTTGCGCGATGTATCGCCTCATTTCGCGATTGCTGTTGGATTAGCGCTTCGTGAAATCGATAAATGATAAGAACTACAGCTAAAATGGCGTATAGCGTATAGCGTATAGGTTTTTCTTCCGCCGAAGGCGGATCCGCCTTCGGCGGAGAACCCTGAACGCTGAACGCTGAACGCTTGGTGCGTGGCAGATCTTAATTTTTTAAGAAAAGGGGGCGGAAGCATTCAGAGCTCCGGTATTCAACGCTCGATAGCTCAGTTTTTGATAATGGCTTTTTTCGTTCTTTCAATCGTCGGCATCATCGGTTCGTTTGCGGGAATGGGTGGACTTTTTCTGTATTTTCGTTCACAAAAAGAAACGCTTTTGGGATTAGAAGAACAATTGCGTGCCGTTGAAGATGATCTTCGGCCGGAGCTTGTTAATAGTTTGATTTCAACGAGCAGACTTCTCGCAGATGTTAAAAAACGATTGAACACGCATGTGTATGCTTCAACGATATTTTCTCTTTTTGAAAAAAATATTCACGGGAACGCGAATCTTGTCGGCGTGAATTTTTCTTTTGAGGGGAGGCGAATCACCGCTGACATCGCTGTGCCTAATTACATTACTTTTGCTGAGCAGATCCGTCTTTTTGAAAGAGTATCGTTTGTTGAATCGGTCGATTTTGATAAGCCGACAGTTTCTGAGGATGCAATTTCATTTCATGTTATCATTGTCGTAAAGCCGGAACTTTTTTTGAGCCCACAATAACGCTCAGGTGGATAATAAATCACGAAACACAAATTATTACGAAGGAGGAAACGCCGATGATTGTAATTTTTAAGTGGTAGGTCTAAAAAATATGTTTCGTTCCGCTACATTTAATCTGTTTTTTACTCTTGGATTCGCCGTTTTTTTTCTCGGTGTTCTTCCGTTGTGGGATTTAACAACGCAGATGTCCGTTCGCATTGATGGGGATAATCAGCTTCTTGAGGAACTGCAGATACTTCAGCAAGAAAAAGAGAAGCTTTTAAAAGAGTATAAATCTGCGGACGAAAAAAATCTTAAAAGGCTCGCAGCAGTCATTCCTGTTTCAGCAACTTCTTTTGATATAGCAACCCTCTACTTCTTTTTTGAAACAATTGGCCGTGAAAACGGTTTGCGCATTAAATCTCTGGAGATTGATGCGCTTAAGGATGATACAAAAGGCACAAGCACTCTCCAGCCGAGAAAGCAGATCGCTCAACCGTCATATGATGCGGGAGAACAACCCGTTGCGCGGTCTTCACAACCGCCGATACAACCGGAAGATCGGGCTAGCGCGGAGGAGAGCGGAGTGAATCAAATCACCGTTAATATTCGGACAGTTGGCGCCTACGATTCGTTGAAGGCTTTTTTGCGCGCGGTTGAGGGAAGTTTGCGTTTGATTGATGTCGCTTCATTTAGCATTTCTAAACCGGAAAACGACGGAAGTCTTTTGTTTTCCGTCGTTTTAAAAATGTATCACCAATAACAATCGTTCAATCCAGATTTTGGCAAGCCAAAATCTGGATTGAACGATTGTGTTCTAAACGCTCGACGCTAATCTAAATATATATGACATATAGAATTTCAGGAATTTTCTTTCTCATTTTTCTCGTTGCCGTTGTTGTTTTGTGGCAACAGGGAATGCGTTTGTATCCCTACGACATCAAAGGCGGAAATCTTGAAACCGTCATTCAGTTGCCAAAGAGATTGATTGATATTGATTCGGCGAGAAAATTAAAAGTATTGAAGCTCGACTTTTCGCTTTTTGAAAGCCCGATTTATAAAGGTCTTCAGTTTCGCGATATCCCCGTGTCGGAAATTTCATCGATTTCGCGCGGGAAAGCAAATCCGTTTTCTAAGACACATCAGTCCGTGCCAGTGCCAATAAGCAATATTGTAATTCCGTCTTCTCGCTAGCGTTTTTTCGAATAATTTTTACTAAAGGCTTTCGCCGAAAGCAGATCCGCCTTTGGCGGAAAAATCATTCTATATCATTATGCCGGCTCGTACATTTGTTGACATACTCGTTGAACAAAAATTATTAACCGCTGATAGTGCGGCGACTTTACGGCGCGCCGCAAAGGATAAAAATATTCCGCTTGAAGAACTTCTCGCTAAAGAGGGCGGGGTTTCTGAAGAAGCGCTTCTTAATGCTCGCGCGGAATTTTATAAAATCCCGTTTCGACAACTTCGAGGATTTCGCGTGCCTTTGGATGTGTTAAAGCATATTCCGGAGGAATCGGCGCGATTTTATAAATTCGTGCCCATTGATCAGAGCGAGGGGTTTATTGAGGTTGGAATGCTGAATCCAGAAGATTCAAAAGCGCGGGAGGCATTGAATTTCATTGCCAATCGCATGCACATCGCGTTTAAAATTTCTATTATTTCTCCTGCAGATTTAGAGGGCGTTTTAAAAGAATACCGAACGCTTGGCGGTGAGGTCACCAAAGCAATCAGCCAGTTTCAAAAAGAGGCAGAGCTAAAATTTCCTTCTTCGGACAAGCAAAAGAAAAAAGAGGTTTTTGTCGATGAGGCGCCGATTACGCGCATGGTTTCGGTTATTTTGCGCCATGCGGTTGAGGGGAGAGCGTCTGATATTCATATTGAGCCTGTTCAGGATACGCTCCGCGTACGGTTTCGCGTTGACGGTATTTTGTACACAAGCTTAACGCTTCCAAAAGACATTCATTCCGCAATTATTACGCGCATTAAGGTTTTGACTGATATGAAGATTGATGAAAGCCGTGTTCCGCAAGACGGCAGGTTTCGCGCTGAAATAAACGGCCGCAATATTGATTTTCGCGTTTCAACGCTTCCAACGGGCTTGGGCGAAAAAGTCGTTATGCGTATTTTGGATTCTGAAGCCGGCATTAAAACACTTGAGGCCGTTGGGCTTTCGGGGAGAAACCTTGATACCGTCAAGAGGGGTCTTGATAGGCCGTATGGAATCATTCTGATCACCGGACCGACCGGTTCAGGGAAATCAACCACAATGTATGCGATGCTTCAGCTTTTGAATGAAGACAAGGTGAACATTATTAGCTTGGAAGATCCGATTGAATATTTCGTGGAAGGCGTCAATCAATCGCAGATCCGCCCCGAAATCGGTTATGACTTTTCCACCGGTCTGCGCTCAATTCTTAGGCAAGATCCCGATATTATTCTTGTAGGCGAAATTCGCGATAAAGAAACTGCGGGACTTGCCATTCATGCCGCGCTCACAGGACACCTCGTCATCTCAACGCTTCACACCAACGACGCTATGGGAGCGATACCGCGCTTGATTGATCTTGGCGTTGATCCATTTTTAATTTCTCCGACATTGGCGCTTGTCGTCGGACAGCGGCTTATTCCGCGCCTTTGCGAAGATTCTAAAAACGCGATAGAATTATCTGGTCGTTCACGGGAATTGATTGATGCCGAGATGCGGAAAATTCCCGATACGATTCGTTCGCAGGCGAACTTTCAGCAAGTAAAAGAGATTTATCAGGCAAAACC
>CAYIPF010000056.1:0-4427 GCA_964365285.1 uncultured Candidatus Saccharibacteria bacterium
TGTCCTCGTAGTTGAATGGATACAATGCCTCCCTCCGAAGGAGGCGGTACAGGTTCGATTCCTGTCGAGGACACCAGAATCAAAGTAAGGTCATTTTCAGAAATTTTTTCTTTGGCGAACGCCAAAGAAAAAATTGTTTCTGCCACAATTGAGATTTCATTTATGCTATATTCAATGTGTTTTTACAACGCCGCTTGATTATTGTATATGAAATTGCTAACTTGGTATAATAAATACGCTGTTATATAATAATTAAAAAATATGATAAAAATTGGATACGGTGCGCCGGAGTTTTCTTTGGACGCATATCAAGCAGGACACGATTTTAAAAAAATAAGTTTAGCGGATTTTCACGGTAAGTGGGTGATACTCTTTTTCTACCCGCGGGATTTTACTTTTATTTGTCCTACCGAGCTTCACGAATTTGCGAAACGAGAATCTGATTTTAAAAAAGAAAACGCGGTTATTCTTGGCGCAAGCACCGATAGTACGCATTCGCATAAAGCGTGGTTTGGAAGCGAGCTTCCTGATGTGAAATATCCGATTCTTGCCGATACTGCGCACACGCTTTCGCGCGATTATGGGGTTTTGGTTGAAGAAACGGGCGAGGCATTGCGCGGAACATTTATTATCAATCCTGAGGGAATCTTAAAGTACATCGTTGTTTCCGACATGAATGTTGGACGAAGCATTGAAGAAACGCTCCGAGTCGTGAAGGCATTGAAAACTGGAAAGCTCTGTCCGGTTGAGTGGAAAGAAGGCGAGAAAACTTTGAATTAAAATTTGTAAATATGGGCTATAACGCGCCCTCGCATATACGAGGGAATTTTGATATATTATAGACGTCACACTATGAACGATAAAAACATTAGCATTGAATTTCATGGAGGCGCAGAAGAAGTGACGGGCGCGTGTTATTTGCTCGCTACTCCGCAAACAAAAATTCTCATTGACTGCGGGCTTTTTCAGGGATCACGGGCGATGGAAAAAAAGAATCATGAAGATTTTAAATTCAATCCGAAAGAGATTGACGCCGTTTTCATAACTCACAGCCACATTGATCATATTGGTCGGCTTCCAAAACTCGTTAAAGATGGTTTTACGGGGCAGATATTTTCTACGCGGCCGACCAAAGAACTCGCCACGCTTATGCTCGAAGATGCGCTTCATTTTATGAAAGACCCAGAAATAGCGCTTTATACAAAAGAGGATATTGAGAAAACGCTTTCCATGTGGCACTCGCTTGCGTATTACAATCCTAAAAAACTTGGCGACATTGAACTTGTTTTTCGAAATGCGGGGCATATTTTGGGTTCGGCGATGATCGAGGTTTCTGTTGGAGGAAAAAAGATTCTTTTTACCGGGGATTTTGGCAATGTACCGTCAGTACTGCTTCCTCCGCCAGATCCTCTTCCAGACGGCATTGATTATTTGATTATTGAATCAACATATGGAGACAAGACTCATCAAAATATGGATGGCCGTTCGCTTCAGCTTGAGCGCGCCATTGAAGACATAGTTACGCGCGGTGGAATGCTCATGATTCCCGCGTTTGCGACCGAGCGTACGCAGGATATTTTATACGAATTAAACGATATGGTTACGCACAAGCGTGTTCCTGATGTGCCGGTTTTTGTTGATTCGCCGTTAGCGATTAAAATTACCGAAGTTTTTCGAAAACATCCGACGCTCTATAATGCCGATGTTCAGGAAACAATGAAATCTGATCCGCATGTGTTTGATTTTAAGGGTTTGCGTTTTACCGAATCTGTCGATGAATCAAAGGCGATTAACGATGTCCATCCGCCGAAAGTTATTCTTGCCGGATCGGGCATGTCATCGGGCGGGAGGATCGTGCATCACGAAGTTCGCTATCTCAAAGACGAAAAGAGTATTATGCTTATCGTTGGATTTCAGTCGGGCGGTTCTATTGGCCGCCAGCTTATTGACGGAGTTCCCGAAGTAACGCTTTTGGGAGAGACGGTGCCGGTTCGCGCGGAAATTAGAAAAATTTCCGGCTATTCAGCGCATGCGGATGGTCCGCAGCTTTTTGAATTTATTAAACAGGGAAAAGATTCGCTGAAAACCGTATTTATCGTGCAGGGCGAAGAGAACGCGGCGGGGAGGTTGGCGCAGGATATTAGGGATAAATTGGGCATCACGGCGAAAATTCCGCGATTGTATGAAAAAGCTATATTAGAGTAAAATAATAATAAAACTATGCCATCAATAACTCCAAAAAATACAACACAGATTGAACCGCATTCGCACTTAAAATATAAAATTTGCGTTTCCGGCGCAGCGGATACGGGGCACTGCGCTGTGGGCACTTTAGAGAAAACAAAAGCGCTCGGGGCGGAGATTGCAAAGCGCGGAGCCGTGCTTGTTACCGGAGCGACAACGGGAGCTCCGCTGTGGGCGGCAATCGGAGCAAAGGAGGCCGGTGGATTTGTTATTGGCGTTTCTCCGGCAAGTTCGGAACTTGAGCATGTAAAAAAATATCGTTTGCCGATTGATTATCACGACATCATTATTTATACTGGGTTTGGGTATTCCGGCAGAAACCTTCTGCTGACGCGTGCGTCAGATGCCGTCATTACGGTATGCGGACGGATGGGAACGCTCAATGAGTTTACGATTGCCTTTGAAGATGAAAAACCGCAGGGTATTCTTGAGGGGACGGGCGGGCTTGCGGATCAGATTGAAGAGCTCGTGAAACAGGCGCACCGCGGAAACGGATTTATCGCGTATGATCACGATCCGCATCGGCTGATGGAGAAGGTCATTGCACTGATTGATGATAATAAAAAAGATACGACAAGCGATTAAATATTTTAAATGTTTAGCGTTGATCCAATCACATTTCAAATAACCCAACAGCTTCTCCTTGCAACATTTTTAGGCGGGCTTATTGGTATTGAACGGTGGTTTCGGAAGAAGCCCGCCGGTCTTCGAACATATTCTTTGGTTTCTCTCGGAGCGTGTCTTTTTACCGTTCTCTCCGTATATGGATTTCAAGAATCCACGAGCGTGAACTTTGATCCATCGCGCGTTCTTTCGCAGATTGTCGTGGGAGTCGGATTTTTGGGCGCTGGAATTATTTTTCATAAAGAGAATTTAGTACAGGGGCTTACAACTGCGGCGGGGCTTTGGGTGACTGCCGCCATCGGAGCAACGGTTGGTCTCAGGCTTTATTCCGTTGCGGTGGTCGCAACTCTCATAGCGCTTCTCATTTTTTTCGGACTTTTTTTCTTTGAACGAACGATTCCTCGCGAGCGGGATTAAGAGTACTGCATCATGGTTCAATTTTTTATTTCACCATTTTGGCGCGCGGCATTTTTCCTCTCTGGCATGATTATCGGAGTTGGAATGTATGGAATTCCGTATGTGATAAGTCGAGCCGGATTTTTTTTGGGGACTATTGAGCTTTTTGTTTTGACCGCTGTTATTCTTCTCGTACACCTGATGTATGGAGAAATTGTTCTTCGCACGAAAGAGTGGCATCGGCTTCCGGGGTACGCTCGAATCTATCTTGGTTCGTGGGCAGAACGACTCATTCTCGGTTCATGGCTTGTTGCAATGCCGGGGGCATTAGGCGCTTATGTGCTTTTGGGAGGGGAGTTTCTTTCCAATCTTTTTAGCGGAGCGCCAGAGGTGTGGTCGTATCGATTTCTCGCCGTTGGGGCTATTGTATTATTTTTTGGACTTCGATTTCACGCGAAGGTTGATATGGCAACGGTCCTTTTGCTCATCGCCCTTATTGCGGGACTTTTTGCATTTTCATCGCCGTATATTACGCTTACGAATTTCCCCGAAAGCGATCTTTCGCAGTGGTTTCTTCCGTATGGAGTTATTATGTTCGCGCTTGCCGGTATGGCGGCAATTCCCGATATGGTTGGTATTTTGGAGCATCGTCCAAAACTTCTTCGTCGGGCGATTATTGCAGGAACCTGTATTCCTGCAGTACTTTATTTTTTCTTTACAATCGCGGTTGTGGGGGTGACGGGTGCGAATACAAGCGAAGAGGCAATTCGCGGGGTTGCCGGAGTGGTGGGGTCATGGGCGGGAATTCTTGGAAGCGCTATCGGCATTCTTTCGACATTTGGAGCTTTTATTGCTATGGGCTCTGTGTTTAAATCCATGCTCCATTTGGACATGAAATTCGGATGGAAAACATCGTGGTTTATAGCTATCTTTTTGCCGTTTTTATATATACTGCTTCGTTTTGACGGCTATCTTATGCTTATTGGGTTTTTGGGTTCCGTGTTCATCGCGATTGACGGGCTTATAACCCTTTTGATTTATGAGAAGGCAATTTATTTTGGCGGGCGAAACTCTGAATATTCTCTTCATGTTCCGGTATTCGTAGTTTCTCTTTTGGCAATTGTGTTTATCGGCGGATTTTTATACGAAATTATGTTTTAATC
>CAYIPF010000057.1:0-4373 GCA_964365285.1 uncultured Candidatus Saccharibacteria bacterium
GACCTAGGCGAGTGACGACGAGCCGAGAGTCGAAGCCGATTCTCCCTGACCGCACAAATAAAAAACAAAAAACACCCTTAAAGGTGTTTTTTGTTGCTTACACGGAGCTTGTTGAAGTGAGTTGTGTCTTGGTGCCCGGGGCCGGAGTCGAACCGGCATGCCTTACGGCAATCGATCTTAAGTCGATCGTGTCTGCCAATTTCACCACCCGGGCATGACTATATATTTTGAGGGGTACTGACGGGAATCGGTTACAAGTAAATTTTTTTATTACCTAGCGAAGATCGGGAAACGGATACAGCAATGTGCGCTTCCGAGCGAGCGACGGGAACAAAGGTCAATACCGCGCGGTCTCTGCCACGCGTTTGTACGAGCGGAGCGAGTTCCGATGGATACCTCGGGGCTTTGCCCCGAGGAGCTTTATTAAAATTTTTCGTAGCCCGCCCCTCGTGGTTTCTCTTCTGCGGAACATCGCTACGGTCTTTGATTCCCGACATATCGTAAACAGTTGCTGTATTCACTTGCTTTTGAGGCGCGGGCGGGAATCGAACCCGCGTGTAAGGGTTTTGCAGACCCTTGCTGTACCACTTAGCTACCGCGCCTTGAATATATTCGTCTTTAATAAAAAAATCGGTACACGATATATCGTAAACAAAAACGAGTGTTTTTGCAAAAAAAGAAAACGCCCGATGGTATTGGGCGTTATGTGTGCGTTCTTGATGTGATGCGTTTAATTTCAAATTTTTTTGATTAGTTCGGCATATGTATTGCCAAACTTTTTTTGCAGTTTTTCTTGCTTTTGCGATAAATAGTCTTCCCAGTTGTAGTTTATAAACGGACGCCCTTCGACCATAATCATATGGATGACTGTTCCGGAAATTTTAGCGCAACGAACTTTTGAAATTTTTGCGCGTCCGCCGGTATACAAGCGGGTATTTCCAAAATAATCTTCAGCTACATAAATTTCATCACCAACCGTCGGAATATTGCTCGCGGTTTCCATTTTTGGTTCCATGGCGCCTCCTTGTGAAAGGTGGGACCGCGCTGCGAGAATTCGCAGCGCGGAACAAAGAATATTAAAGAACTTTTGCCCGAATTTTTTTTATGACAGGTTCGTTCATCGGAGCGTCCAATCTCTCCATGGAAGCGGGCCTTTCCACCTTAACCGACTTCGGCGGTTTGGGCGGTATAAATGCTTCGTTCAACGAAGAATTTACAACTTGTCTGATTGCCGAACTCACCGCGTCTTTCATTGACTTTATTCTGTCACGCCGAATTTCATTTAGCGTGAGATTATAATAGTCAAAGTTGAACGCGTCTTTCATGTTTCGCCAAAACCCTTTTTCACGACCCGTTTGGCTAGACCATTGATAATCTTTCTCCGCGTCACCGCTTTCAATTATTGAAAACTGCGTATCCATGAGACGGACATCCGCATAGGTACGCCACACCTGCTCTGAACTTGTTGGTTGTGAATATTGTTCATTCACGCCGACAACGAGAACGAAGTCAAACGATTGACCGTTTTGCTTCATCATCGCGGTCGTTTGTTGCATTTGTTGATGATTCCAGCCGGCAGGTCCCATCACGGGGATTGCCTTACACTCTTTAAGCGAGGTGTTCACCTGTGTGACCGCCTGGTCAAAGTATTGAGTGTATCCGCCAACCGCATTGGCGGAGGCGAGAACCAGTACGCGCTTTCTCTCGATGTAATCGCATACCGTCGGCGGCGCTTTCATTGTCTCTTTTAGTTCAGAGCAATCTCGCCCCGTGATACAATCGCGAAGCGATGCGCAACCGAATGACACCCCAAAAAGAAGCAATAAGCACAGAAATTTTATTGAGCGTTTCATTGCCCACCTCCTTAGTATGAATTGTAAGAGAGCTTTTTAATGTTTGTATTATATCAAAAAGTATAGAAATGTCAAGTTTATTCTTCGATAGATTTTAAGAGTTTTTCTACCCGTTCTCGCGCTTTTTCTTCCTCGTCAATTTTAAAATAAATTCGCGGAACAGGACGCATGCGGAGTTCTTTATTGAGAAGAGATTGAATGTGTGGCGTTCCCTTTTCTAAGATTTTTATTACATCGTCCTCTTTTTTGGGAAACACCGAAACAAAAACATCCGCATAGTAGATGTCCGGCGATGAAACAACGCGCGTTATGGTAACCATGACGCCCCTTGGAAAGACAACTTCGCGATTTAAAATAGCGGCGAGTTCATCGCGCACCAAAAAATTTATTTTTTCTTGTCGCCGTTCTTCCGCCATTAGAGTTTTTTATAGATGGCTTCTTCGGTAAAAATAACGAGCGCATCATCTTTTTTGATTTCGGTATCGCATTCAACCATGACGCCAAATTCCATTCCTTCTTTTACCTCGTCAACCGATTTTTTCATGTGCTGAAGATCGCGGATTTTTGCTCGGCACAAAACTTCTTTATTCCGTTCTATTTCGCAGACGCCTTTTGAAATTCTTCCAGTTACTACTTTGCCGCCAATAATTTGCCGTGAGCCGTCGCGCTTGAAAGTGGCAAGAATTTTCGCACGGCCACTATCGGTGCGTTTGATTTCCGGAGGAATAATTCGCGAAAGTTCTTCTTTGATGGCATCAAAAAGATCGTAGATGATCTCGCTTTGAAGAATTTTTATGCCATGTCGTTCGGCGAGTTCTTTTTGTGCCGGAGCAACGCGCACTTTAAATGCCGCGATGACAACGCGTTTAGAAATCGAAGCGGATTTTATATCATTTTCGTTTACATCGCCTACTTCGCTTTTTAAAAGCACGAGACGGGCTTCTGGAATTTTTTCATTCGTTTCCACCGCTTCGCTAAGCGAAGCGGTGGAAACGAATCCGATGCGGGCGGATAATTTTTCAAGCATTCCCTCAATCGCTTCTCGAGATCCAGAAACATCTGATTTTAAAACAAGAAAGAGCGTTGGAATCTTGTCTTCTTTTGAAATTATATCTTGATGTTTTTTTTGCTTTTCCTCATTTTTATGTTGCGTGGCGTAATTTTTCGCGTCTTTTCGCGTTTGGAACGATTTGAATTCCTCGCCAACTTCTGAAAGCGCGCTTAACCCAGAAACGCGAATCGGCATCGAATAATGAGCTTCCGATATCGCCTTTCCTAAAAAATTTTCAAGGATTTTTATGTTTTCGATTGAATTCCCAACGACTAAAAAGTCGCCCTTTTTCAATTTCCCGTTTAATATGAGCAGTGTTGCGGTATTGCCTCGCGATGAATCGCAATGAGATTCAACGACGATTCCTTTCGCGTTTCCTTCTTCCGCGCTGAGTTCTTCAACTTCCGCCATAAGCAGAATAAGCTCTAAAAGCTCATCAATGTTCTCTCCCTTTTTTGCGGAAATTTCAACAACAGGGACTTTTCCTCCCCATGATTC
The DNA here is from genome assembly GCA_964365285.1 of uncultured Candidatus Saccharibacteria bacterium. Taxonomy (GTDB): domain Bacteria; phylum Patescibacteriota; class Minisyncoccia; order Sungbacterales; family JBBTQR01; genus JBBTQR01. The sequence continues at coordinate 3,403 of CAYIPF010000057.1, forward strand.
GGTAAGAACGTTTTCCTGCGCTAGATCTTGTTTTACGCGATTTCCATCCGCGCCGGGTTTGTCCATCTTGTTGATAGCAATGCAATACGGAATGTCCGCTTCAAGAAGAATTTTAATCGCTTCTTTTGTCTGGGGCTTTACGCTTTCGTCTCCGGCAACGACCAAAATTCCAATATCAGCAGCCGCGGTTCCTCGCGAACGCATTTTTGAAAAAGCTTCATGCCCGGGAGTATCAATGAATGTTATTTTTTTTCCGTGATGTTCTATCTCATACGCGCCGATGTGTTGCGTGATTCCTCCTGATTCTTTTTCAGCAACCTTTGTTTTGCGGATGGTATCCAAAAGAGTTGTTTTACCATGGTCAATATGCCCAACCACGACAACGATTGGCGGACGGCTCATGATTATTGATTGTTCTTTATTTTTTGTGTTTTTTGTCATTCTTTTGGTGTTCTTGAAGCGCTTGTTTTAATGACGCCGTCTCTTCTTCTGAAAGCTGGTTTTTTGGTTTTCCCTTTTCAATCGCTTTTGCATATACGCGCACGCCATCTCGCGTGTATAAGCTTGAGATGATAACACCGGTATCAGCGCGGTCAAGCATAGTAAGAGCAAAGCTATTATCTCCGCCCGTTTCTGAAAACGGATTAAAACGCAAAAAACCGATTTTATGAATGCTTCGTTCGGCAATTGCTTCTGCGATTTTCAAACGAGCATCATGATGTTGGAGTATTTTTTCAAATTCAACATTTTTTGCGAGCAAGGATGAGATGACCGCCTCTTTTGTTTCAGAGGAACCAAACATCGCATTCCATTTAATTCTGAAATTAAAAACTACTATCGCAAGTATAATAACTCCCGCCGATGCAATACTTGCCAAAATAAAAAAAATGTCTTGATAGTTCATGTGATGATGTATTAACTTTCGCACTGACCATATTTTTGGTTCCAATTCCGATTTTCAATTTTGGCGG
>CAYIPF010000058.1:0-4327 GCA_964365285.1 uncultured Candidatus Saccharibacteria bacterium
GCTCGGAAGCGTATACTGCTGTATCCGCTTCCCGATCTTCGCTAGGTAATAAAAATCATCTAAAGAAGACGCACAGCCTGTTCCGCGAGATGAGAACGAAAAACTTTAGAAAGATGGATAATCGATGTGTTCTCTTCGTCGGCAAACGCGGCGGCAGTAAGCGAGACACCATTGGACGCTTGTCCACCGTATGGGTGAATATCAATTTGCGTGATGTCGCCCGCGAGCACAATCTTCGTGCCCTCTCCCGCGCGAGTAACAATTGTTTTAATTTCAAGCTTATCGGTGTTTTGTCCTTCGTCAATAATGACATAGGCATTTCGAAATGTTCGTCCGCGAAGATGTCCGACTGAAACAATGCTTATGGGAAATTTATTCTTAAATACTTCGAGTACTTTTTCGCGCCGTTCGTTCATCTCAAGCCCTCTAAAAAAATCATTAAGCGTGTTGTGCTTTGCCTGTTTACGAGCTTCCGACAGGAGAGTATATATGTTGTCAAAAATAGGCTCGAGCCACACTTCCAATTTTTCTTCCAATGTCCCCTTAAGAAACCCTAATCTATCTTTATCGCCTACGGGCACTGCCGGTCGCGAAATAATCAATTCTTCATATTTACCATCAAGCACCTGCTGTATGCCGGCCGCAATGGAAAGGATTGTCTTCCCAGTGCCCGCCCCGCCGATAAGAGCCACGAGTTCAATTTTTTTATCCGTAAGCACATCCCACGCCGCCGCTTGTTTATGATCGCGTGGCTGAAAACCAAACGAACACCGAGGCCGATTCATATGGATTTGACGAAGCGTATGACCATCCGCTCCCATAAAACACTCGCATGACACTCCCCCTTCCTTTCCATCACTTCGCGCGTTCCCATCGCACAAAATCGTATACACGCGATTAGGATGTTTTCGGACATCAAGCCTCACGCTCGCTTTTTTACTAAAAACTTCTTGACATTCTTCGTATGTGAGGTTAATAAAATCAACTCCATCTAAAAGCCGTGAATCCCGAACGGATGCCGGACTATACCGATCCGCATCAAGTCCAAGAATATGCGCCTTAAGAAGCGCGTTTGTGTCGTCGCTTATGAGAACGATCTTCGACTGGGGATTCGCGTCTTTATATAAAAACGCTGTCGCAATAATTTCGTTATCCGGGTTTTGCTCTAACCCTCGAAACATGTCTGACCGCAGACGAGGATGAAACAAAAGAACTCCCCCATCTTTGAGTAAAACTTCTCCGAAATTATTCCGCTTGCAAGAAAGATCTTCCATGATTCTCGTTGCTTCTCTAGCACTGTATCCTGCTTCCGCGCTCTTCTTCAGAGAATCAAGCTCTTCCACGACAATAAACGGGATTACAACAATGTTATCCGCGAAATCACCGTTAACAAGCACATAGGGATTATTGATGACAACATTAGTATCAAAAACAAAAATCTTTTTCCCTAATTTCCCTGCCTTTTCGCATGCTCCATGCACACGCACCCCCCTTTTGTTATGCGAATATCTGATTGACCTATGATGTAAAAAAGCTACTATTACGACTAGTGATGAGGGAGATGGGCGCTTGCGCACATCTCCTCAGCGCGACGACGCACATTCCGCCTGCTGGCTTTAGTATTTCCTCGCTCTTCGCTCGGTCAAAACAAATGGTTTAATGTACGACTCTGTCGCGGGCGAAAAACACACTGTATGCGCAATCATGTCTGCCAAAGGCAAACTTTAATACCATTTATTGCACTATATGCATATTTTCTCAAAAAGCAAGGGGGGGAACAGCGAATGGAAACGGGTCCGAAAGGAAAAACTTTTAAAGATAAAACGGCGTATTGAAGAAATTCTTGACCGTGAACACTCGATTACCGCAAAAGAAAAGGGTTGGCGCGACCGTTTTTTCAGACCACTTTCAAAGCTCTGCCGCGATATCGGCATTCGCGCCAATTATATCTCGCTTGTAGGCGTTATTCTTGTTTGCGTTCAAATATGGAATTTCTGGATAGGCGCGGAGCTTCTAGGACTTTTTTTTGCTATTTGCGCCGCATTTACGGACATGATTGATGGACCAATCGCACGGTTTACCTACACAGAAAATAGCGATGACGATATTACTGCATTTGGGACATTCCTCGATCACTTCCGTGATTATTTTCTAACGCTTTCATTTGGATATTTTTCTCTTTTTTATCACAATATATTTCGCCCAATTGAAATAACGCTTTTTATTCTGATAACGCTTCTATATATCGGGATATTCATCGGCACAATAACAAAACTTCGACGACATCGGGAAAATAACCGTTCGGTGGAAACGAAGCTCCATGGATTTCTCCTCCCCAATATGCAAACGACATTTTGGGGACGAGCTCAATTTTTTGTGATTATTGTCGGCATAACCGTTCTTTTCATCGGGCGGATGAATCAGTCAGAATTTCTTATCATTTTTTCGTTCGTGCTTTTAGGAATCCACATCGGCATTAATTTCCGAAATCTTCTGGAAGAATATGTTGCGGGATAGCGCAATCACAAACCACATACCATGGATCATGAATCAAGCGGGGGGGCATGAATCAGAAAACATAAATCACATATAACGAAATGCATAACATATGCCACGAAATATAAAGATTAAAACAAAAAATCCCCGAGCAAACGCTAGGGGATTTATACATTAATCTTTGTTATTTCCACTTCGGTAAACGGCTGACGATGGCCTTTCATTTTTCGACGACGAACCTTCGCCTTATAACGAAATACGATTTTTTTATCGCCCCTGCCCTGTGTTAAAATTTTCCCCTCAACTGAAGTGCCTGAAACATGCGGGGTGCCGATTTCGGTTTTTTTATCGCCAAAAACGAGAAGAACCGCATCAAAAACAGCAACGCCGCTTTCTTGCGCATCTAATTTTTCTATTTTGATTTTTGTACCGGCTGAAACAAGATACTGCTTTCCGCCAGTTTCAATAATTGCATTCATAAAAAGCACAAAAATAACCTTCTCACTGTATCCGATTTCTGCTGACGAGTCAACCTAAAAACACCCGAACGTAAAAGTCGCGAAATATGGCCCTTACTTCGCGCAATTAAGCTTAGACCCACTGATTAAAGATGTTTCCTGTTGAAACTCAAGAATTTAGGCTACACATTCCGCCTGCTGGCTTTAGTATTTCCTCGCTCATCGCTCGGTCACAACTTTATGAAAATTTATCGCCAGATACGCTGTATATGCCTCAAAATTTTCATCTCGTTTCGCTCAAAATTCTTGAGTTTTACCGACGGAAAATCTTTAATCAGTGGGTCTCTTACTAAAAAGACTTCTTTCTTATAACCGTCAATCCCTGCTCATCTTTAATAATAAGCTCATAATACACTGAATCAAAAAGTTTTTCAGTCCGCTTAAAAAATACATGCCACCGATCTTTAAAAAAATCCTTATCTGTGCGATGAGCTCGTACGCATCCGGCGTAATTCAAATTCGCGTTTATATACTCAACGCACGCAGAACCTATTTCCACGCTCGTTGGATATGGGACTGTGTTCACCGCCCGACACATGGATTGATTTCTAATAAATGTGATGCACGCGGAATTGAATCTGCGATTATACAGCTCTTCCACAGATGGACGCTGCGGACAGGAATATGAAAGCGGTGGAACAAATGTTTCCAATTCGCTTAAATAGCCAGAACACGCATTCTCACGAAAACTTCCTCCGCCATCGCGCGTACCAGTGTGAATATGTGCCGTTCCAAAAGGCCGAAGAATGATATCTTCCTCATACCCGTCGCTTCGCGGAATCACTTCGGCTTTTGGTATTTCGGACCAAATCCCACGCTGATTCTCGATCCTCCATCCGGTGATTCGAATGGAAGATGTGCCCATATTGTACATTGTTACATACTCATCGTTTGCCTTGTTCGAATGGTTATAAAGCTGAACAGAAATTTTTCCCTCATATTGAGAACGCGAAGGATCTGTTTTTATTTCCGGCTTTTGCGGCGAAGTTTGCGAGATTTTTTCAGGAACTTTTTGCGGTTTAGCGGGCGAAGAGGGTTTGGCAGGCGGCGCAGAAAGACGAATGCTCTCTTGTGGACTTGGAAATGCGGGCAAAGAGAAAAAATTCATTTTTTTGCCCGAAAAAAACATCGCCCCGCCGATCACGACGACAAAAATAAATAAAAGTGCAAATATTTCCGCTGTGCTTTTCATTATATATTAGACCCACTGATTAAAGATGTTTCCTGTTATCATGCCGAAGGCAGATCCGCCTTTGGCGGAAAACTCAAGAATTTAGGCTACACATTCCGCCTGCTGGCTTTAGTATTTCCTC
>CAYIPF010000059.1:0-4275 GCA_964365285.1 uncultured Candidatus Saccharibacteria bacterium
ATACTGAAGCCAGCAGGCAGAATGTAGGAAATACTAAGGCTAGCAAGCCGAATGTACGGGAACAAAGGTCAATACCGCACCGGTCTGTGCCACGCGTTTGTACGAGCGGAGCGAGTTCCGATGGATGCCTCGGGGCTTTGCCCCGAGGAGCTTTATTGTTTCTTTTGTAATATGAAGCTAAAACGCGATCCAGATTTTGATATGCAGGCGATAATACTACATGGCAAAAAAACAACTATAAGCAACGGATTTTTATATGTAAAAAATAATGAAAGCGTTTCCATGCCATTTTCCTTCAGCCAGCGCTGAATACTGCCAATCCAATCATTAGGCACAAAATCGTATACGGTTGAAACAACCTCAAAATCAAGCTCTGAAGCATATCGGCGCACCGTCGCTTCCGTAAAAACATATAAATGCCGAGGAACATCAAAACCATGCCAATAACGCCCAAATACACGGCGTTCAATTGAATCATAATTCGGTATGGAAACATATAAAAACCCGCCAGACGACAAAAGCGCATACGCTTTTTGCAACGCTTGGCGCGGAGAAATAAAATGCTCCAAAACATACCGCATGATGATGAGGTTGAATGTTTCGTTTTCTACAGAATTAAATTCTTCAAACATTCCAGTAAATATCGAGAGTCCAAAATCTTTTCTAGCCCTGTCCGCAGACCGCGTGTCCATTTCAATTCCTAAAAGCTTCTTTCCGTCACCTCCGAACGACGCAAGAAATTCTCCCTGAGCGCATCCAACCTCAAGAATTGACTCTGCGGATGATGCGTATTTTTTTAACATACTTCGTTCGCGCCCCTGAAGAACGTGTTTGGCAAAACTAATAAAAAAATTATCTTTTTTATATGGAGCGTAATTTCCTGCATAATTTTCGGCAACTTGAGAAATTTCCGGCAACGGTGAAAGCCGTATCAATCCGCATTGGTTGCACTTTTCAATCGCAAAAACGCCTTCTGCCATAAGAGCAGAATCGTGAAGCTCTTCGTATTCTCTATTAAAATAATTACTTCCGCACAAATCACACCTCTTCATAACAAAAATTGATTAAAAAAAGACATTCACAAAATCGATATAGTTCATTTTTTTTGAAATACTACAAATAGTTGCCTTCCCTTCCCCAAAAAAATAAAAAAATCATCGAGAAAAAAAAGAACATACAACACTGAAGCGCCAAGACGAGTAACAACCCCCTTGGCCTCATTACTCCACAATCGCGTATCATATCGTTCCAAAATTTTATAGTACCAATGATAGATGGGCCATCCCCACTGAAAAGCTTGCACCTTTTGCAAACCAAAGCGCGCACATTTTTCCTCCAATTCATGCGTAGTATAGCGCCGATATGCCCTCAAATTATCAAGTGCGCTCCAATATGCAGGGTTGCTTTGCACCGACACGACACAGTAGCCGCCCGATTGCAACATTTCACTCATATGCATAAGCGCCACCTTATCATCGGCAATAATATCAAGCGCAGCAAGAGATACAATTATATCAAATTTCTCTTGAAGTTTTTCTTTTTGGACATCAAGAAGATGGAAAACGCAAACCGGATACTGTTTTCGGGCAAATTCAAGCGGCTGATTGGCAATATCCACGCCGGTTAATTTTGCATATATGCCTTCTCTCAAAAGAACCCCGAGCAACGCACCGCTTCCGCAGCCAACATCCAAGATGGAATCCCCTTTCTTTGCGTACTGTTTCAAAATTTTTCTTGCAAGACGAATCCGCGTTCTAGTGCTAGGACCGTCAATTAAAGACCTGTTTTTGTTCCTTCCCCAAATAGCATCCCAATTGGTATCGCTAGGATTCGCGCGAGAGATCGACGTAGTTTTCGTAATTAATTTCATGTGATTCTATGACGCAGACGCATATCAGTTTTGCAACGCAACCTTTTTTAATATATCAGCAAAAATAACAATTTTTGATTGCAAAGAAAATTTTTCCTCGGCTCTTTTCCTTCCTTCTTTTCCGAAACGCGCGCGAAGTTCCGCATTTTCAATCAATAAGGAAAGTTTATGTATCCACTCTTCATTTGTATGCACAAAAAATCCATGCACGCCGTCTTTCGCAGCGCCTCGATTAAGTGGCGCATCGTCTGCGACAAACGGTATTCCAACCATCATATAAAAAATCATTTTACCCCCCAAACGCGCTCTATGAAATGGGACATTCGAAATCGGCATTATACCAATATCAAATGATTGGAGATCTTGAACTTCTTCATCAAAACTCCACTTCTTTTTTACAAGATGCGCGCACGATGACACATAGTCCTCCGCCGCGCCAACTACCTTTAATTGAACGCGGTCACCGTATTTTTCACACAATATCATAAAAACTTGATCAATTTTTTTTAGAAGATACGTTGTGGCGGGACTACCAATCCACCCAATAGTAACGGGGGAAGGATTGCCCGTCCGCTTAAGAGGAAAAAAACGCTCACTATCGATGGGAGCAGAAATTACGGAAACTCGTCCGTTATATTTACGAGCCTCTTGGGCAATACTGTCGTTTTCGGCAATTACCCATGCAGCCTTCCGCATCATAATATAACAAAGACGCGTTTGATATCTCAAGAGCAACCCGTAAATAGGGCCGCGCTTCATAAATGGACTTGCTTCATAAATCGGATCTTCTAGTTGATAAACTATTCGCGGATTAAAAACGCGCAATAGCCGATATATGCTTCCGGGGAAAGTTTCTCGCTGAATAAAAACAGCATCATAACCCGCCGCGAGAAACGCGATGTATATTTTTTTAAAAAGACCGATACAAAGGTATAAAAACAAGTTGATAAATTTTCGCATGGCACTCGCTTTAACCAATCCCATTTGCACGCGAAAAAATGAATCGGGGTATATAAAAATTGTTCGAAACAACATATTGTTATCTCGTTTTAGAAAAGGAATGAATTGAAGCGCATGCAAGCGACTTGTACCACCAATTTCTGAAAACTGCGTTACAAAGAGAATCCTCATATGCGTGATAGCATACAGCAGAATTCACTTTCTCACAAAACCGTTCTTTCAAAGAAAAAGATCACATCTTAATACTAGAAAATTTTTTTGAAACCTTGTCTACTACAATAAGCTTATATAGTGTGTTATGCAATGATGAAATGCATCGCGTTCTTTTAAAAAACAAGGGGGAAGTGGAGGCAAAAAACATGAAAAATGATGTGAATGTGCTCATATTTGGAGCCGCTGGATTTTTGGGAACCAATCTTGTTAAAAAATGGGCACAAGAAAGATCAAGCGCGAATATAACCGCGATTGACCTCATGCATCCGTTCTTCCAAAGCACACGCAACGGCATCGAGAGCGTCATTAAATGCAAAAACGGTTTTCCAAAAATTGATTTTATAAAAGGGGACATTCGCGATCGATCATTACTTAAACCGCTGATACCGAACGCGGACATCATCTATAACTGCGCCGCGCAAACTTCTCACCAGCATTCTTTTACGGATCCTATTCTTGACGCATCTATAAACTGCATCGGGAATCTGGAGCTTCTCAATGCCGTAAAAGAATTAAATCCATACGCGCGAATTATATATCCGTCCTCAAGCACCGTCATCGGAAAAGCAACGAGACGCATCACCGACGAAACGGATCGGGAAGATCCGCGCGACATTTATTCTGCGAATAAGTGCGTTGCCGAAAAACACTACCAGATATTCAACTGGCAGTACGGATTGCGCACAGTCGTTCTGCGATTTGCGAACTTGTATGGTCCGTACGGAAAATCGGATCCATTATTCGGATTTGTGAATTATTTTATTCACCGCGCATGGCAAAACAAAGAAATCACAATCTTTGGAGATGGCCTGCAAACAAGAAATGTGATGTTCGTCGATGACGCAGTTGAAATACTATGGCACGCCGCATGGAACGATCGTTTAATCGGTCGACCTTATTTTGCGGTTCATGACGAACACTGGAGCGTAAAAGACGTTGCCTCCGAGATCGTGCGCCAATTCAGCAAAGGAAAAATTGTATGTATTCCGTGGCCAGAAGAGCGTAAACGAATGGAAATTGATAATGCCGTCATATCCGGAGAACTTCTCAAAAAAACCGTTGATTGGAAACCAAAATACACTCTCCAAGAAGGACTTTCGCGAACAAAAGAATTTTTTATTCAAAACGAAAAAGAGGCGCGATGAAGAAAAAACGAATTCTTGTTACCGGAGCGTTAGGACACATTGGTTCGCGCCTCATGCTTGAAATGCGTAAAAACTCCGATGCATACG
>CAYIPF010000060.1:0-4237 GCA_964365285.1 uncultured Candidatus Saccharibacteria bacterium
GCTCAGTATTTCGTCGTCTTCACTCCTCAACTACACTCAGTACTTCCTCGCTCTCGCTCGGTCGCCCAAACTATGAAAATTTCGTTACGAAAATAATTGTGCAGCGGGTCTAATCTACAGCCCTCGCATAACACCCGCCGCCCCCGCTATTATCACACCGAACAGAATCACCGCCATACACGGCGTTCACACCAGTACAATTACCCGTGGTGTAATTTGTATCAACATCATTTGCCAAAAGATCGTTTGGAGTAATTTCAAGAGAAGCGCCCAAAACATATGAGGTTGAAGACCTTAGGCAATACCGATACCCAGGCCATCCGGCGACTGACTCATTTGGAACTTGCGATATATATGTCGGAACAAGAATCGCGGAAAGACCCGCGTAGCCATTGGCTGGATATGTCCTTACGGCGTCAAAATAAAACTCAAACGCGATTTGCATCTGCTTCATATCGGAAACGCGCCGTGCATCACGCGATTTTCTTCTGGCAACGGTGAGAGAAGCTAGAACCACAGAAGAAAGAAGTCCGATAACCGCAATAACAACTAAGAGTTCAACAAGCGTAAACCCGCTTGATTTTTTAAATCGATAGAAAAAAGAATAAAACACGAATTCATTTTTATTAATCTCCTCTTAAAAAGTGCTCAACAAACTACGGAGTTACATCGTAACAATAAGAGCCTTGGTTAGTTCCAGCAGTGCCGGAACAAACACTAGCATTTGCGCCCCATGTCCCAGTACATCCTGCAACTGCCGCGTTATTATTACCGGTCATTGCTGGATTTGCCAAATCTTCAAGCGCAGCGCCTATATGATACTTCGTTGAACTACATCCCTCATAAGTATAAGCGGCGCTTAACGGGTCATTTGGCACAGTAGGAATAAAGCCGTTAGTAGCTAATATAGCAAGTCCTTGATCGGTTGTCGGGTAACTGTTTGGAGCTGTTCCATCAAAATAAAGCTCCAACGCAAGCTGAATCTGCTTGATGTCCGCGATACGGCGGGCATCACGCGACTTCTTTCGCGCGGTGTTCAATGACGCAAGCACGACCGATGCCAAAACGCCAATAATGGCGATAACGACCAAAAGCTCAATCAAGGTAAACCCCTGATTCTTTCTGAATCTAAACATAGAGATTGTTATTTGGCAATAAGGAAGGAGTGAAAATTTTATTTTCATTTCAACCGAACAAGCCAAACTATAACTAGATTTTTAAATTATTAATTATGATTACAAAAACATCTAATGAATAGTATACTTTTTTCTTACAATAATGAAAAGGCGAGGTTATCCACAGCCCGCATCACAAAACATTGAATCGGATTATGCGTATGCGTTATGCGATTAACTGATTGAATTGGTCAAACTGTACAATGGAACGAAGACGGCCGCAACAATAAATGCAACAGCGATGCCGAGAGTAACAATCATAACCGGCTCGATCAAGCTGACGAGATTGCTCAAAAGATTATCAACCTCCTGCCGATAATAGTACGCGAGTTTCTGTAATATAAAATCTAAACGGCCGGTTTCCTCGCCAATTTTAATCATCTGCGTAACAAGCACGGGAACATCGTGAAAATTCGTAAATGAGGCGGAAATAGTGCTCCCTCCGCGAACAGATTCCGCGGCATCAAGGATTATTTTACGATACACGGCGTTATCTACGACATCCGCAGTAATTCGAAGAGCGTCAAGAATCGGAATTCCGCCGGAAAAAAGCGTTGAGAGATTATCCGCAATACGACTTAAGTAAATTTTTTGGTATAAACCGCCAATAATCGGAACCACTAAAAGAAATCGATCAAGAAGCTCGCGACCCGCTTCCGTGCGAAGAAATCGGGTGAGAAAAAAAATCCCCGCAATAAACACAACGAGTACATACGCGCCATAATTTACGAGAATTTCCGAAATAACGATAACGACGGTGGTATACCACGGAAGCTCCTGACCGGTTTCCTTAAGAATCGCGGTGAGACTAGGGACAACATAAGTAAAAAGCACTACAAGCACAAGCAAGAATGTCGCGACAATAAACGAAGGATAGATAAGGGCGTTTTTTGCCTTTGACGCCAGATAATCGGCACGCTCCAAATATCCCGCCAAAAAATCAAAAGATTCTTCCAGTTTCCCCGATTCTTCCCCTGATTTTACGAGATTGATATAAAACGAAGAAAAAACATCGCCGTGTTCGGCAAGTGCCTGTGAAAGACGAGATCCGGCACCGACATTGTCGGCAATTTCAGCGATAATAATGCTAAAATTTTCACTTGAAGAACCTGATGCAAGCGTCCGCAATGACTGTACGACAGGCATTTTTGCCGAAAAAAGCGTGGAGAGTTGGCGCGTAAAAATAATTAATTCAGCAATTTTAACAGAGCGCAATGAGCTTAATTTTTTCCCCAATAGCGATGACGGCCTTTCCTCGTGAATACTTACAACAATAAGACCGTTTCGCTGAAGAAGCTCGATGGCGGATTCGGTATTTCCCGCTTCCACGGTTCCCGTCCGATCTTCTCCATTTTGATTTTTTGCTTTGTATTTGAATGTTGACATACTGCAGAGTATTTAGGTGATAGAGTTTTCCGCCGGAGGCGCTTGTCGGCCTCTGGCGGAGATCCGCCTCCGGCGGAAGGGTATAAGGTGATCGCTATACCCTACTGTAAGCTATCTAATAAGAATCTTAAGTTCCTTTGGGTTCGTGGAAAAATTCAACGCGGAATCCAAACTGATCTCGCCTTTTCTCACAAGATCGGCAAGCGAACGATTCAAGCTCATCATCCCGTCCCGTGAGTGCGTTTCAATAATAAGGTCAATTTCATAAATTTTCTTTTCTCGAATCAAATTGCGTATCGCATTATTCACAAGCATTATCTCAAGAGCCGGCACTCTCCCTCCACGAATCCGCGGGAGAAGCCGCTCTGAAACGATCGCGACAAGCGATTCGGAAAGCTGGGCGCGCACCTGATTTTGCTGGATTGCGGGAAAAGAATCAATAATTCTGTCGATGGTTTGCGCCGCATTATTCGTATGGAGCGAGGAGATGACCAAGTGTCCAGTTTCAGCGGCGGTGAGGGCTGTGGCGATAGTTTCCGGATCACGCATCTCGCCGACCATAACGACATTAACATCTTCTCGAAACATCGATTTCAAAGCCCTGCCGAACGAAAGAGAGTCGTTTGGAATTTCGCGCTGATTGATAATAGAGCGATCGGATGTAAAAAGAAACTCTACCGGATCCTCAATAGTAAGAATGTTTGATGTGGTTGCTTGATTCAAATACTGAATCATTGCGGCAAGCGTCGTTGATTTTCCCTGCCCAATCGGACCCACAACAAGAATAAAACCTTGCGAACGCGAAAGCATTCCCTTGAAAAGGTCCACCGGCAAATTTAACTCGGAAAAATCACGAATATGAGTCGGAATATACCGCATCGCCGTTGCCGCGAATCCCTTTTGCCGAAAGACATTTACCCGAAATCGCCCGCGATCCTGATAATTATATGAAAAGTCATGTTCTTTTGCTTCAATGAACCGCGCTTGCGCATCCTCCGAACCCAAAAGGATATTGACGAACTCTTCCGCGAAATCAGGATCAACAATTGGAAACTTAAGCAATGGAATTAAAACGCCATCCATGCGAATCGTTGGATTACGCCCAACAGTAATATGAATATCGGACGCGCCTTCTTTTAACGCGATCTCAATAATTAAATTAAACGCGATTTGCGTAACCATGTGGGATAGGGTTTAGGGGATAGCAAATAGGGTTTTCCGCCGGAGGCGGATCCGCCTCCGGCGGAAGGGTTTTGGGTGATTGCTATACCCTATTCACTACTACACCCTATTGGCTATCCCCATACCCTAGAGTTTCAATATTTGTTTTACCTTTTCAACAACTTCCGAAGGAGTAAAATGGGCTTTCACGATATAATCAATGGCCCCCATTTGAAATCCTTTTTCCGTGTCCTCTTTTTGTCCGAGATTAGTGAGAAGAACGACGGGAATTTTTTTTGTCGCAGAATCTTGTTTTAACTTTTGCAAAACCTCAAAACCGTCAACGATTGGCATAATGACATCAAGTAAAACGATGTCCGGTTGGCTTTTCTTGATTCCTTCAAGCGCTCCCTTGCCGTCAATCGCCGTTTCCAACGCAAAACCAGCCGCCGTAAATTTCATGACATACATGTCGAGAATAAACGGATCATCATCAACAATGAAAACTTTTTTTG
>CAYIPF010000061.1:0-4201 GCA_964365285.1 uncultured Candidatus Saccharibacteria bacterium
TCGCTCGGAAGCGTATACTGCTGTATCCGCTTCCCGATCTTCGCTAGGTAATAAAGCTCGGGGAAGCGCCCTCGGGCTTTTGTTATTAGCTGTATGTCGCAAAAGGTATCTTGTACGACATAATATGTATTGCAAAAAGCACTCTTCCCTTTAACAATCATCACAAATGATTAAAAAAAGACCCGGGATATTTCTCGGGTCTTTATGTGTTTCTACAACAGGATGCTAACTGGCGATTTCCGCCTTCTGCTAGCTCTTTTACCAAACGCTATCATCTTCTTCCCCTCCGATGCCAACCGCGCCTGCAATGCTCTGTTTTTCAAAATCATCGGATCAACAACCTCACCGCACGATGTGCATCGCAAACTATATAATAGCACGCCACTGTGAAAAAACTCTTTGCCACCTCCAACATCAGTCAGTGGCCATTCGCGATTAAAAAGCCCCCCACATCGAGAGCATGCTTTCGATGATACGGTGTTTCTATACTCATCCGCCAAAGGACATGCTCGCAGACTCGGTTTTTGAAGTAGTATCGGTTGCGAAGATCGTCCCATCTCAGTTGCCCACTTTTTGAGTAAGGACCGTAGCGACCATATCGTTAATTCCTTCCGGCGTCAATTTTAACGCAATGTACGGGACCGCGCATGTCGGACTTTTCAAATATCTACGAATGACTTCTTCGTCTCCATCAATAAGGTCACAAAGCAGTGTGCAATGATCGTAGCACCAATGTTCAATTTTTGACCTCCACGCTTTTTCGCCTTCTTCGTTTTCCACCGAATCTTGCGAAAGAAATATCAGGTACCGATATGCCCCGCTTGCAGGATAGGAAAACATCCATGCAACGCCGGACATATCCATAAGACGCGCGCGCTCATCGAGCGTCATAACAAACTCCTTACACCGAAAAAAAAGAATGGCTCGTTTTTTTCCTTGTACGGTTCTTAGCATGTGCGCCTCCTCCTAACTATGTTTTAAAATAACCCACGAGTGTATATAATACCCCATAACTATTTATTTTGCAATGGCTTCCCGTTTTGAAAAAATATGCGTATTATTCCTGTATGCGAACATCATACTCTGCGCTGGAAACCTATAAACAGTGCCCGCAAAAATATAAATTTCAAAATATAGACAAGATTCCTTCAGGGAAATCAAAAGAGGCGATTTTTGGCACACTCGTGCACGAAAGCCTTCGTTTTATGTTTCAAAAGGATCCCCTCTTCCCTACCGTGGACGAGGTTTTGCAATACTTTAAAACTCATTGGCCTGCGGAGGAAAAAAACTATTGGATATCGCCAGACGAAGAGCAAGCGTATTTTAATCAAGGTCGTGAAATGATAAAACATTTTTATTCAAAAAACGCCCCGTGGAATTTTACCGTCGTCGATCTCGAATCGCATTTCGAAGTTGTGTTAAACGACGAGAAGCATCCCGAGCGAGGAACGCATATTCTTTCAGGAAAAATCGACCGCATTGATAAAATCGGCGATGATTCATTTGAAATTATTGATTATAAAACGGGCAAACGACTACCATCGCAAAAGGATGTGGATAGCGACCTTCAGCTTTCTGTCTACACACTCGGCATTAAAAACAAATGGCCGCACATAGATATCGCGAATGTTCGCGCGAGTCTTTATTTTTTAAAACACGGTGAAAAACTCTCAAGCTCGCGCACGAAAGAAAGCGTTGAAAAGACAAAAGAATATGTCTTAAAAACCGTCAATGAAATAGAAAAAAAAATTCATTCAGGTGAGCCATTTGAACCAATTCCATCAATCCTTTGCAACTGGTGCTCATACAAGCCAATCTGCCCCATGTGGAAACATTTGTATCGGAAAAATGCTCCTACCGATGAAACAATAAAATTAGCGGTAAACGAGTATCTCTCCCTGAAAGACGCGAACAAAAAAAATAATGGGCGAGTGGACGAGCTCCAAGAAACGCTCACCAAATATCTCGACGCAAACGGCCTGCACCGCGCCTTTGGAGATGACGGGTATGTTACCAAAACCCTTGAAAAACGCTATGAGTATGATTATGAAAAGATCAAACCAATCCTCGAAGGATTAAATGTTTGGAATGCCGTTTTAGTCGCAGACGATAAAAAACTCAAAGAAGTCATAAAAAGCATTCCCGAAGAACTTCGCACCGAGATTATGGAAGCGCGTCTTCTTGCAAAAACCTTTCCTAAATTTACTGCGACGAAGAAAAAAATAGAAAATCCAGAAATCCCAGTTGACGATGTTGATAACGATTTAAAAAAAGAAGAAAACTATACATAAAAACGGCGCGTATACGCGCCGTTTCGAGTTTTTTCGTCGTATCTTTGCGAAGCATCTATTCATTCAAAAAATTGCGCTGAGAATGATTCGCTACCAGTTAATATTACGCGGAGCCTAACATTACTTATATGCGCCAACAATATCATGAAGTCAAATGCTTCGGCGGAACATTCTACATCAACATCAAGAACCATTTTACTGCGAAGAAGCGTTATCACTTTTGTTTTATCATCAAACGAAATCATGTCTCCCGTTCGCAGCGCGATATCGGCATCATAGTGCTTGGTACTTGTTTGTGTAAATGTATATCCGATGCGAGATGGACTTGAATACCATTTTGGTGTCATTTCAAATCCAAAAAGGAACCCGATACACCGTACAATGGAGGAAAACTTTTTGCGGTTAAAGCTACCGCAATAAAGCTTATCATCAATATCCGCGCTTTCTCCCCATTTGCTAAGCCCGACGCTTTTTCCATTACGAAAGAATCCAATAACTAAATCATAGGCATCAAAAAACACAATATCCCCGCTCTGGAGCATTGTTTTTTCCCCGCCATAAAGAAGCATTGCAACACCCTTCCCCTTTTTTAATTTTAATGTACCCATGTACCCACGTGGTGTGTTAGATTTTTATACTAAAAAACTTATAAAAAGTCAAGTTTCAGCCGATTTTGCAAAACACCAGCATAAAGAATGGGGCGAACAATGATAGAACCGTTTTATCAAGCGGTTTACCGCTCACAGTTTTTTGCTAAACGGTATCCGGAAGACTGCGCGCCATCCTCCGATTGAAAGTAAATTTTATTTTCCTCTTTAATCGAGTTTGAACACCATGGGAAATAATATGTCGTACCGTTTTTGCTTGCGATAATCCTTTGTTCGTCAACCGCGCATGCCCCTCCCGACTCGCACGCGCGTCCCTGTTTTGATGGCACCGTTTCAGTTTTTTGAAATTGCGATTCTGGCGCATCAAGAAGCTGAATTTGTGTTTTTTTCGGCATTATAAATGAAAGCCGTCCAAGGCCAAAACCGATAATACCGATACAAAAAACGACAAAAGCGAAGAAAATATCAGCTTTATTTTCGATGAAAAGATATTTGACTTTTTGATAGAAATCGGATAACATGTTTTATATAAAGCCTAACGATAGTAGCAAAATAATTATTTTTTTCAAAATGGCAAACTTTGAAGAGGGTCCGATGAAACGCGCATGGGAAACGCCGGAAGAGATTTCAGAACGACTTTTTAAAAAACGCGAAATAGATCCAAAAAATTTCACCACGGAAGACGAAGAAAAACTTGAGCACACGCTTAAACGGCTTGAAGAAATGCGTTCGTCAAGCGATGCGTCATCCGAAAAAGATAAAAAAGACAACAAAAAAGATTCTCATTATCCAGAAAATATAGGGAATTATCTATAGACATACAATAAAGCTCCTCGGGGCAAAGCCCCGAGGTATCGCTTGGAACTCGCTCCGCTCGTACAAACGCGCGGCAGAGACCGCGCGGTATTGACCTTTGTTCCCGTCGCTCGCTCGGAAGCATATACTGCTGTATCCGCTTCCCGATCTTCGCTAGGTAATAAATTTATGGCACATACTAAAGCTGGTGGTACAACAAAATTAGGTCGCGATTCTCAGCCAAAATATCTTGGTGTAAAACTTTATGCCGGCGAACCGGCAAAAGCGGGTTCCATCATTATTCGCCAGCGCGGAACGCGTTTTGTTGCGGGCGATGGCGTCCGTCGCGGAGGAGACGACACGCTCTATGCGATACGGCAAGGAACAATCAAATTCACCACCATCAGAAAACAAAATTTTGACGGCACCAAAAAGCATGTTAAAAAAGTAAGCTGTAAGAATTCGTAGCGTTGTTTACAATTCGATCGGGTAAAAGTAATTGATAAG
>CAYIPF010000062.1:0-4141 GCA_964365285.1 uncultured Candidatus Saccharibacteria bacterium
TATATTGAATGACTCCCATCGGTGCTCTCACTTCAACGCTCTCTCCCGCCTTACGTCCTAAAAATGCCTTCCCTAATGGCGACTCGTTCGAAATTTTATTTTCACTCGGCCGCGCTTCCTCTGAGCCAACAATCGTATAGGATTCTTTTCCGCTTGAACCGGACACAACAACGGTTGAACCGATACGAACTTCGTCCGTGTCTCCTTTTGTAATTAAAACCGCATCCCGAAGCGTATCTTCAAGCTCCATGATCTTTTGCTCAAGAAGTTCCTGCGCTTCCCGTGCTTCCTGATATTCAGAATTTTCCGAAAGGTCTCCAAGCGCTTTCGCGTCTTCAAGCCGTTGAGCAATCTCTTTTCTTCCAGCGCCCTTTAATTCTTGAAGTTCCTTTTTTACTTTTTCGAGCCCTTCATCAGAAAGATAGTTTGGCATATATATGTATAGAGCGATTAATTTTTATATAATTATGTAATTATCAGTATCGGATATTTTAGAAATAAGTCAATCTACTGTATGCGTCTCTCGTGGGTCTCGCGGTATGCGCTATGCGATATATGACTTGTACTATATGACGCGTGATTCGTGATAGCGCCCTTTATTAAAATGCGCTCGTAGAAGTTGCCCGTCCAAAATACCACTCAAGAATTTCGCGTGCGATAGGAACCGCGACGGAACTTCCCTCACCTCCCTTTTCCACAAGCACGGTTATCGCAATTTCTGGGTTTTCGTATGGAGCAAAACCGGTAAACCACGCGTGAGCTTCATTCAGCCGTCCGGTTTCCGCAGTACCCGTCTTGCCCGCTGTCACGGTAGAAAGCGCTGAAAGCTGACGAGCAGACCCTTCCGTAACCGCCATGCGCATCCCCTCGCGCACAATCTGAATCGTTCGTTCGTTTAAAAAATCACCACGAATAATCGACGGACCAAATGACGCAACAATAACTGCCGTTTCTGGATTATTAATTGATTCAACGATTCGTGGCTGAAAAAGCGTTCCTCGATTAGCAAAAACCGCTGTATATGAGGCAATCTGTAGTGGTGTTGCAAGTGTATCGCCCTGACCAATGCTTACATTATAGGTATCACCAATACGCCACAATGGATCGTTTTTCTTTGTAGCGGCTTTCCGCAAGGGACTAGGAATAAATCCATCTCCTTCACCCGGAAGATCAATGCCGAGTTTTTTTCCGAGACCAAATAATTCTTCATATCTCCCGATTCTCTCAATTCCAAGCCCAGGCTGGCCATGATATCCTCCGCCCACGGTATAAAAATATACATTCGAAGAATATGCAAGCGCGGAGCGGATATCCATCCAGCCCAAAGGTTTCCAATCCTTAAAAACACTGAATTCCCCAACCTTAAAGAGATTTGGTATTTGAATAAAACCAGCACTAAATATCTGTTTCTGCGGATCAATAATTCGCTCCTCAAGCGCGGCTGACGCGATAATCGGTTTAATGATCGAGCCCGGCGGATATTCTCCGGAAATTGCACGATTAAAAAGAGGCATGTCGGGATCCTTAAAAATTTTCTCAAAATCTTTTTGGGAAAGTCTTTTTTTAAAAAAAGAATTGTCAAAAGAAGGGTATGAAACAAGCGCTCGCACCGATCCATCGCGAGGATCAAGAGCAACAAATGCCCCCGCCCGCTTTCCACCCTCTCGGATGTGTTTTCCAAGAACTTCATACGCTTTTTTTTGAAGTTCAGCATCAATTGAAAGTGTAACCGTTGCTCCATCGAGAGCCGACTCAATGGTCTTAATTCGCTGAATAGATCGACGCGCATCAATTTGAACAATTTTTTTCCCCTGAACTCCGCGAAGATACTCATTATACGCCCGCTCAAGACCAAGTTTTCCGGTTAAAACATTTGTATATTCTAAATATTTTTCCCGTTCTTCTGAAGATGCCGGACCAATGTATCCGATGAGCTGGGAAAACGCCGGTCCGCCATTATATATCCGTTGAAACCGTTCCTCAAGAAGTATCCCGGGCAAAAACTCTTGTTGCTCTTGGATGAGAAGGAGAGTTTTTTGATCGATGTTTCGCGCGATAATTACCTGCGATGGAATAGATCGTTCGTCTTTTGGAAAACCACCAGCAACAAGCTCTGATTCGGATTCTTCTAAAATTTCAATAAGTCGCCTTTTAACACCTTCAAAAGAAACGGCACCCCGTTTAAATTCCGCTGCATAAAATACAATATCAAACGACAGGCCATTTCCCGCAAGGACAACCCCGTTCCGATCAACGATGTAGCCACGCGGTCCATCCGTTCGAGACACAAGCACGCTTTGAGTTTTCGCGCTATCGTTAAAAAAATTTCCGAAAACAATCTGCAAATAAAAAACGCGAAAAAAAAGCGCGAAAAAAACAAGAAAAAAAATTATCAGAATCCTGCCTGAAAATGCGTACCGGGATGCGCGCTCGAGACGTCCTTCGTGCCGACCTTGATCAAATCCGAGAAAATTTAACGAATCAAGAAAAATTTCCTCAGGCTCAATCATTCTTCCTTTTTGTGAAGAGTGAAGTAAATTCATTGGTTTATGCAAGATTCTTCATCAATGAGCCGTATTTTGAATAATTTGAAATAATAATGAGAAGAAAAAAAAGAAGGATTGAAAAAATGCACGCCAAACCCGCCGAAACAAGAAGAAACCGCACAGAAACTTGATATGAAACTAGACCATATAATTTCGCAATCACGCTACCGCCATATATACTCGCGAGCGCCCCGAAAAAACTTAGCGCGATAGAAATTGTATCAGCGGTTGGTGTATGATATTTTAAAAAAAATCGAAAAAAAACATCGGCAAAAATAAACCCGATACAAACCGCAAAAAGCATATGCCAAAATGAAAGAACCCCCATAAATGCCAGGACATACGAAAAAAGAAAAAACAAAAGCGTTCTTTGAGTGGATTGCGTAAAAAATACCGCCACCATCGCGCAAAAAAGAATCAGTGTCCACAGCACAACATTTTGTTGAACAAAAAAAGCATTTAAAATAAAAAATGAAATCAAAAACAGTGAAACAAAAGCAAAAATAATCAATGAAAATCGAGAAAAAAGCATATTAGACCCGCTGATTAAAGATGTTTCCTGTTACAACCAAATAATTTCGGCTACAACCTTATGAGCATTTCTTACCAGATACACTGTATATGCCTCAAAATTTTCATCTCGTTTCGCTCAAAATTCTTGAGTTTTACCGACGGAAAATCTTTAATCAGCGGGTCTAGTGAAATATTACAACGCGCCTCCAATAACAAAAACGGAGCGAAGAAAAGAGAACGGCACAATGTCTCTGATGAAAATATCCTGAAATTGCCTCATTTCGTTTTTTCGCGCAAAAATAACTTCCCCGACAATAAGGTCCGAAACTCCTAATTCTGTAAAATCATTTGTAACAACTAAATCTCCCATCTGAACGATGGCCGTGTTCGGAACGAGATCAACCACCATTGAATCGCCTCGCCCAATAAAAAGACCCTCAACCCGTTCGCGTACCGTTGTCGTCGCAGTAGCGCCACTATCCCGTGGAATTATAACAACACCAAGGGTTGTGCCAATGTTGCGAATAGAAAAAATCGAAGAAACGACTCCAGAAATTTTTGAGATGCGTCCAACAAGCGATCGCTCGCCGGTAATAACAAGCGCGCCCTTCACAATGCCCTGATCGCTTCCACCGTCAATGAGAATCGTAGAACCAGTGGGATCAAAAAAACGCCCGAGAACGCGCGTTCCGATACGCAATTGCTTTTTTTGCTGAACATAAGGAATGACCTTCTTCATACTCGCGTTTTCTTCACGAAGCACCTCATAATCAATGATCCGTTCTTTCAAACGAACATTCTCTAAAATCAATTCCGCATTACTCGCCTCTAACGAACGCAACGACTGAAAATATTTACCAAAAGAATTGAGACGATCAACCCCTTCAATTCCGGAAAGAAGAGTCGGACGCAAAATAAAAAAAAATCCGCGGTCGATGCCATTTCGTATAGAAGGAATAAAAAACAAAAGCCCGACAACGGCAAAAAAAATAAAAAAACGCCAATTGATTCGCTGAAAAAAATTCATATATAAGACCCCCTTAGTTAAAGATGTTTCCTGTTACAACCAAATAATTTCGGCT
>CAYIPF010000063.1:0-4123 GCA_964365285.1 uncultured Candidatus Saccharibacteria bacterium
ACAGCGTGATTGACGCAGTGCGTCCGGGAAAAATGGTAACGGTAAAAGTCCGCGACATTGACGCGCAAGGAAGGATCAATCTCACCATGCGCGGAGTTTCACAGGCAAATGAGTAGCATTTACAATTCCTTTCTCCGCCGAATGCGCTTGTCGGCCTCTAGCGGAGATCCGCATTCGACAAAAAATACTCTAGACCCACTGCGCAATTATTTTCGTAACGAAATTTTCATAGTTTAGGCGAGACGAAGCTAAACATTCGAAGCATATACGGAGTATCTGTTGAGAATGTTTGGCAAAGTCGGAGCCAAACATAGGGAAATTGCAGTAGAATAATAATTGTGTAGCGGGTCTAATATAACAATGGCAGAGAACATTCAAAACAACAATGTCCCATCGCCGTCATTCGTGCGCGCCCCGGAAGAGGAGCGCACAGTTCGTACTGAACCGCGAATTCGAACTATGAAATCGGATGTTGACGAGTTGTTCCATGAAAAAAAAGAAACGGTTATTTCAGCAATCGCAAAAGAAACGGCTATTGGACTGGGGGAAAAATCTCAAAAAAAAGAAGACGCGCCAAAAAATAAAAAAGTTCTCATTATTATTGGTGGAGTTCTCTCGATGCTTTTTCTCATTGGAGGAGGCAGCGTATACTATTACTTCTTTTCTGCTTCATCGCAAAAAACGACTGCTCCACAAAAAAAACCGGAAATTCTTGTTCCACGGCCATTTTTTTCAATGGAAAAATCGCGCAATATTATCGTCCGTACACCGGATATCGGTGATTTTACTGACAATCTTGTCATTATACAAAACGATCGCGAACGCAGTGGAACAATAAAACGAATCGTGCTCATTATGCGCGACAAGGAGGAAAACGAGCGCATTGGCCTATTGAAAGATTTTTTAAGCGCGTCTTCTATTGTGCTCCCGCAAAAACTGGAAGAAACGATGACCACTGATGTTAATTTCTTTCTCTATTATCAAAATGATCAAAGCGTACGCCGGGGACTTATTATTCCGATAACAAACGAAGCAAAAGCATTCCGCGCTCTTGTGGAAAATGAAACAGATTTTTTTTCCATATGGAAAAATCTCTACGACGAATCCGATGCTCAGCCGGGAAGGGTACTTGCTTTTGAAGATATGACCTATCGCAATATCGACATTCGGCGAATACAATTTACCCAAAAAGAGGACATCGGATTTTATTACGCGATTTTCAAGTCAAAAAAATATCTAATCATCGCCACCTCGTTTGAAGAAATAAAAATTGTCATTGATCGCCTATTTGACGCTCTATAACCCGCTCATTTGCAAAAGACCGCGCGCCATGATACAAAAAGGAGTGAAACATTGTACGCAATTATCTTAAAAAATTTTATGCTTGAAAAACATTTTATACTTGAGTTTGAAAAACGCCTTGAGGAAGAAAAAACGCGAATTGAAAAAGAGCTTTCTGAAATTGCCGTGAAAACACCCGGCAGAAAAGACACATGGAGCGCCACATATCCCTTCAGCGATGACGACAAATCCGGATCTTCGAGTTCAATGGAAGACATGAGCGACGAAGTTGAAGAATACAACGAACGGTTGAGCGAAGAAGATACGCTGGAAAAACGACTTCATGAAATCAATATGGCGCTTGAAAGAATCAGTGCGAATACCTATGGCGTCTGCTCTGTCTGTAATAAAGACATCCCCATGGAACGATTGAATGCCAATCCCGCCGCAGCCGAAGATATTCAACACGCTCCAAAAACATAGACCCGTTGCAACAATTTAAAACAAAAATCGCACCAAGTCTCGTAAAAAACGAGACTTGGTATTCTTTTTACACATGATCACAATTCACTCCGCGCAAATTATCGGCCTTCATGCAATGCTTATTCCTATTGAGGTTGATGTCTCGCCCGGACTTCATGTTTTTTCTATTGTTGGACTTGCCGATAAAGAGGTTCAGGAATCGCGCGAGCGGGTCGGAGCGGCAGTTCGAAATATCGATGGTCGTTCCCCCCACAAACAAAGCGGACGAATTATCGTTTCTTTGGCTCCGGCGGACATTAAAAAAGAAGGACCTCATTTTGACCTTCCGATTGCTCTTGGATATCTTGTCGCCTCGCGACAAGCCATTTTTAATCCTGATAAAAAACTATTTCTTGGCGAATTGGGACTTGACGGAAACCTGCGTCCTGTCCGCGGGGTTCTCTCAATTGCTTTAGCGGCAGAAAAAGCCGGATTCACCGAACTCTTCGTTCCAAAAGGAAACGGCATCGAGGGAGCACTTGTGCACAATCTTGCGGTATATGAATTTGAAAATTTACAAAAACTTTTGGAACATCTTGAGGGGCGGACAGTGCAGTGCTCGCTTCCGCACACAAACTTTGAATCAGAAACGCACGCAATCGGCATTGATTTTACTGATGTCTCCGGACAATTCGCGGCAAAGCGCGCGCTCGAGATTGCCGCCGCCGGAGGACACAACATTCTTCTCTGGGGACCTCCAGGGTCAGGAAAAACAATGCTCGCAAAAGCGTTTCCGGGCATTCTGCCTCCAATGGATTTTGAAGAAGCGCTCCAAGTGACGAATATCCATAGCGTCGCCGGATTACTCCCGCAAAAGTCCTCGCTCGTAACCAAACGGCCAATCCGTACCCCTCATCACACAGCTTCAACGGCGGCTATTATCGGAGGCGGAACAAATCCCGCTCCAGGTGAAATTACATTAGCGCATCGCGGAGTGCTATTTCTGGACGAGTTTCCGGAATTTCAACGCGCTGTCATAGAGGCGCTTCGCGAACCACTGGAAGAAAAAGTCATTACAATCGCCAGGGCGCGGGGAAAAGTTACCTATCCGGCAAATGTCATTCTTCTGGCGGCGATGAACCCGTGTCCGTGCGGAAACAAAAATCATCCAAAAAAAGATTGCGTATGCCGAGAAACAGACATTCAAAAATATCAGCGAAAAATTTCCGGTCCAATTCTTGACCGAATTGATCTGTATGTTGAGGTGCCGTTTCTTGAATACGAAATGCTACGGCAAGTGCCGTCTCAAACAGAAACATCTTCAGCCGTTCGCGCCCGCGTATCTCTGGCGCGCGAAACGCAAAAAACACGCCTTAAAAACGAGCACATACTCTCAAACAGCGAAATGAACACGAAACAATTAAAACGCTTCGCGGCTATTTCTCCGGAATCCGACGAAGTTATGAAAAAGGCCGTCGCTCGTTTCGCGCTCTCGGCGCGTTCTTGCACACGAATCCTCAAAGTCGCCCGCACGATTGCCGATCTGGCGAGTTCCGAAAACATCGCAACCGATCATATCAGCGAAGCACTCCAATATCGTCCTCAATTTGAAACATAAAAAAACCGTCTGCATTTGGCAGACGGCGAACGACTACTTCAACACAACGGCTGTTTTTGGCACCCATACTCTTCCGGCGTTTATCCAACCCATACCACCGCAATTTTGTCCGGGAACCGATACGAGATAAGAATTGCTGTCTTCATGAGTAATTTCAACTGCCATCTGTTGCTTTTCTTTATCAACAATTTCTTTTATAAAAAATCCCGAGATTATGTTTCCATCACGATCAATCGCCTGAATCGTATATTCGTTAGAAAACATCCCATCAAAAACCTCACATTGCAGAAACGCCTGCCCTGTTTTTCGCAAGCACGATTTTGCCTTTCTCATCAAATTTCTCCTTATTGTGAATTGTGAAAAAACAACCCTCCAAAACTTGTATTGGTATAGGACTTACGCATTTTGATGCAGTTGACGGCGCAAGCGAGGCTTGCGACCAAGCTGTATGGGTATAATACAGCGCGGAAGCACATGAGCTTTGCACATTCGGCTTGCTAGCCTTAGTATTTCCTACATTCCGCCTGCTGGCTTCAGTATTTCCTCACTCTCGTTCGGTCATCGCATTCGCGCTCGGTCACAACTAAGAAATGCGCCAAATGCGCAAGTTCTATAGTATAAAATTAGCACACATGTAAATCGCACATCAATTCAACCCGCTTTTCGCTTTTTAAAATGGGTTTTTTGCTCCACGAATCTCAAAATGGACATGGCATCCGGTAGAATTTCCGCTTGAACCGATTGTCCCGACCGTTTGAGCTT
>CAYIPF010000064.1:0-4097 GCA_964365285.1 uncultured Candidatus Saccharibacteria bacterium
TTCGCTCGGAAGCGTATACTGCTGTATCCGCTTCCCGATCTTCGCTAGGTAATAATATCATATACCTTTAAGCGGTGCAATATAATATCATACCGAATCCTTCCGACTTGCTCTTCGCAAACGATCCATTATTGCCAATCCCCATCCAGTCCCCGGAACACGCTCGACATAAATAATCCCTACTCCCGCATCATCAAGCCGATGCAAGGCCGAAAAAAATTGGCCGCCGCCTTCAATCTCACGCATATCTCAATTATTGCGTCATCGCTCGGTCGATATGAAAACTTCTGTTTTCACATCTTCCTCGCTAGCCACAATAATTTTCTTATATATCCTAACCGCAAAAAACGCGAAACCGAGCCATAGTGTTCCCAAAACCAAAAAAGTGGTAGTATTTTTTCTTAATATTGCTTCAATAAAATAAACGACAACAAAAGCATATGGAATTTCGGATAGCGCGGTGGCAAGCAGATATTTGAAAAAAGGATATCGTACTATGCCGAGCAAGTAACCTGGAATTTCCGAAGGTAAGACAAAACGAGAGAGAATTATTAAACTAAAACTTTCGCGGGCTTGCGAAAAAATACCGCTGTAATTATTTATTTTCTCTTCCGAAACAATTTTTCGAACAATCGGATAGCCCATATATTTGCCTATCAAATAAGAAAAAATACCGCCCAAAATCCAACTCAATAAAAGCATTACCAATGTCGGCAGATTCCCCCATAAAGTCATAGCGACCGGCACAAGCCAAATGCTTGAAAAAGAAACCAGCATGACAGATAAAACTGCCAGCGCCACAAATATAATCACGCTCATCCAGCTCCCGCCATCCATATAATTCGCGAGAGAACCGATAATGCTCTGGACATAATTTTCGACTGTCGTTGAACTCCAAAAAATAGCAATCAAAATAACAATAACCGAAATTATTTTTAGAATTTTAGATTGAGTAATCATGCAAAACTAGTGTTTATTACCTAGCGAAGATCGGGAAATGAATGTGTACGCATATTCATTTCCGAGCGAATGCGATGACCGAGCGCGAGTGAGGAAATACTGAAGCCAGCAGGTGGAATGTAGGAAATACTAAGGCTAGCAAGCCGAATGTACGGGAACAAAGGTCAATACCGTCCGCCTTTGGCGGACGATTGTATGAGCGAGACGAGTTCCAACGATACTTCGGGGCTTTGCCCCGAGGAGCTTTATTTGTTGAGAATCACGAAAAATTTTTGCTCTTTTTCGTTTTTATCTCAATCCACAATCACCCGAGCCATTCGCGCAGGCGTGGAAATCTGGAACAAAGAGGGAGATTGGAACACCAATTCTCTAATCCCCATACACGACCCGCTCGAAAATTTGCAAGTAATAATAAAACCGATATATATATTATATGCTCATCAACGATAAATGAATAACTGTTCGGATACGGAAAATTAAGAATCGGAAAATAGTATAAAAGCATCAGAAAAGCGCCGGAAAACGAGCTTAAACGCACGAATACTCCCGCAATAAGCGAAATGCCAAGGAGCGTTAATCCCCACTCGTTCATAAAATTGATGGCTGGCAGGATATTCGGCTGGAGAAGCCACTGGTAAAAATCGGTAAATGTTTTGGCGCCCCTCAAATACCCCGCCGCGGACCATTCGGGATTGAGCGCCTTCGTAATACCGGCATAAAAAAACAACCAACCCATCGAAACGCGCAAAAGAAACAACGAAATTTTTTGGAAAAAAGTCATTTAATTTTTGATAATTATGTTTTTAGATACGGCTCAACCCGCTTTAATAATACCGCGTTGATAGCGACTGCAACCGAATCGCCGGACATGAGAAGTGCCGCCCATTCCGGACGGATTGACAAGCCAAAGGCAGGATACAGAGCGCCCGCTGCGATAGGGATGGCGAGAGCGTTATATGTTGCAGCCCAAATAAGATTTTGTTTCATCTTTCGGACTGTCGCCTTACTCAAACGGATCGCCGCGACAATATCGTATGGATCGGATCTCATGAGCACGATATTTCCCGTCTCAATCGCCACATCCGTCCCCGCGCCAATTGCAATACCGATGTTTGACTGCGCGAGAGCGGGCGCATCGTTCACGCCATCCCCGACCATCGCAACAAACTTCCCTTCGTCCTGCAATTTTTTCACAAAGCTTGCTTTATCTTCCGGCAAAACTTCCGCGAACACACGGTCAATGCCAAGCTCTTTTCCAACCGCTTCCGCGATCTTTTTATTATCTCCGGTAATCATCGCCGTTTCAATGCCAAGTTTTTTGAGCTCCATTATTGTCTTTCGTGATGTTTGTCGTACCGGATCGGAAACGCCGATGACACCGGCAGAAATATTATCAACAACAATAACGCTCAATGATTTTCCTTCACTCAAAAGCTTATCAATCGCGCCTCTCGCGTTTTCCAAAGCAATACTCCGATCACGAAGCAGTCGCTCGGTACCAATGAGAATATTCTTACCATCGATAATCGCTTCAAGTCCTAATCCAGAAAGCGATTGAAATTGCTCAACTCTATCTGAAAGAAAAACATTGCGCTTTTTTGCTTCCGCAAGAATTGCCGCCGCTATCGGATGATTGGATTTCGCTTCAACGCTTGCGGCAAACCGGAGAACAGCTTCTTCGGAAAATTCGCCAAAGGCAATCGTATCGGTAACTTTCGGTTTTCCTTCCGTAAGCGTTCCTGTCTTGTCGAGAACGATCGCACTTATCTTCGATGTGCCTTCAAGCGTCATAGCGTCTTTGAAGAGAATGCCATGCTTCGCGCCAAGTCCCGTGCCAACTGCGACCGCCGTAGGAGTGGCGAGTCCGAGCGAGTCGGGACATGCGATAACAACAGCCGAAACCGCAAAGGTAAGCGCCGTAAGAAAACTCGCCCCCGCAATTACGAACCATCCAAAAAATGTTATGAGACCAGCTCCAATAGCGATAATGACCAACCATCCTGCCCATTTGTCAGCAATTCGTTGACCTGGAGCTTTTGAGTTCTGCGCTGTCTCAACCATCTTGATAATCTGGGCGAGAACAGTATTTGCCCCAACCGCGCTTGCGCGAAACCTTACCGCACCGCTTTGATTTATTGATCCGCCGGTTATTTTATCGCCAACTTTTTTTGAAATAGGAAGCGATTCGCCTGTAACCAACGCTTCATCAATCGCTGTTTCGCCCTCGATAATCTCGCCGTCAACAGGAACCTTGTCGCCGGGTTTTAATACGACAATATCGCCTAAAACAACTTCCGCGCTTGGAACAGTAATTTCTTTGTTATCACGAATCACCTTTGCTTGTAGCGGCATTAAATCAAAAAGCGCGTGGAGTGCATCCGATGTTCCACGGCGCGATTTCATCTCTAGCCAGTGACCAAAGAGAACGAAAGTAACGAGCATTGCTCCCGCCTCATAAAACGTCTCCCTTCCCCCGCTCAACATGATAAATGCGCTGGAAAGATAGGTTGCGAGCACTCCAAACGCAATCAGCACGGCCATATTAAGCTTGCGGGCCTTCAGGGAATAGTATGTTCCGGTAATAAATATTGAACCGGTCCAAAAGACAACGGGCGTCGTCAAAAAAAACAGAAGCCATGCGACGGGAATTGGCGCGGGAAGCGCTATCTTCAAAAGACCCTCTCCAGCCGGAGAGTAAAGAAAAATCGGAATGGCGAGAGCGAGAGAAATAAAGAATCTCCGCCGCATATCTTTTTCCATCTCTTTGGCCATCTGGGGGTTTGTCATAGCGGCTTCGTGATCCGCGTGACTCATCTTGGACATGTCATGACCCGCATGACTTTCTGTTTTCTTTTCGGGTATAAGTTCCATAGCGCACGATGGACATCGCCCTGGCGTATCCTGCCGAACTTGCGAATGCATCGGGCAGACATAAACGATTTTTTCTTTTTCCGCTGGCGATTTCGCGTGAGCGTGTTCAGATTGCGCGTGATCTTTGTGTTTTTTGTGTTTTAGTTTTTCATCAATTTTATATTCAAACCGCTTCGCTTCCATATCGCATCCGCACGACACGCTCAATATATCCGCCGCGCACGAAAGACAGCCGGCTCCGCATGAGCAGTTTTTTTTCTCATTTT
>CAYIPF010000065.1:0-4088 GCA_964365285.1 uncultured Candidatus Saccharibacteria bacterium
AAACGGCTTTATGAAATATTTCCTCGTGCCGTTGCTGATGGGCTTTGGGAACATGCGTATAAAGCTCTTCTGAACAACGCAAGACTGAGCGTTGTCCCTTCTTATGCCCAGATTCAAGAGCTTCAGCAATATCGTCATGATATGCTCAATCTAGCCCTAACTCATAATGCCGCGCGTAACAACGAAAAAGCGTCACCTCGCTTGAACGGCACAGCAACATATATATTGAGATGCTCGAATCCGGTATGTCGTGCAATAAAGCGCTGTGACGCGAAAACAAAAAACTTCGCGTGCAAATCATGCAAGAATCCTGATGTTCGAAATAGGCAACATATATAAAGTATAAACTTTAACCATTAGGAATCAAGGGGGATCGTATGGATGCTAGGAATCAAAGGGAGATGGTTACGAAATGCCACTATTGCGATACAGAAATGGATGCAACGGGTAGCTGTGCCGGCGATTTCAATGCATGGACATGCCCAAATTGTCATCATTGGATCCCAGAATCCGGTAGCTACTCTATTGCCGGAAGACCGCCTTTTGCTTCCTGTGAATGCAAAAATTGCAAAAGACAATAATACAAAGTAAAAATGCACGGCAGAGACCGCGCTGACCAAGCTCCCGTGAGCTTGGTTTTTTTCAAACCATCTATTCGCATATTCGCACGAATTAGCCGATTGACTATATGTATGTTTATTTTTTCTTTTTTTCCGCCCATGGCGGAAAAATTTTTTCAGCGGTTTTTAAATCTTTAGGATAACCAACGGGATGCCAAAAATCAGTCTTGATTGCTTTCATTGGATGATCTTTGATCATCTGTTCAATCATCGAGGTGAGATAGTATTCGCCATTTTTGTTTCGTGGCGGTTTATACTTAAAAATCCTATTATCCAAAACATATACTCCAACTATGGCAATATTGGATTTTGGTTTTTTGGGTTTTTCAGCGATTTCAATAATATTCCCCTGTGCGTCTGCAATTACGACACCAAATTCCCTTGGATTTTTTACGGGACAAACCAAAAGCCCCTGCTCCGTTTTCACACATCTCTCAATGCTTTTTTTATCGTGAAGATCATCGGCGTAAAGAAGTAAAAATTTTTCGCTCGGATTTAAATGGGGTTTCGCAAGAAAAAGCGCGTCAGCGGTTCCTTTCTTTGTTTTTTGATATACATAGACGATGTTTTTTCCAAGAAAACTCTTGCCAAAATATTTTTTGATCATCTTTGCTTTATATCCGACAACCAAAATCACCTCGTCGATCTCGTGAGGGAGAAATTCCCAAATATGATGAAGAAGTGGTTTTCCAGCAACCTCAAGCATCGGTTTTGGTTTTTCAAGCGTAAGCGGGCGCATACGCATCCCCTCTCCCGCCGCAAGAATAACGGCTTTCATCCAATGTATAACTTCCACCGCGAAGCAAGTTCTTTACTAACCAGAAGATACTTAGCGCGTAAATATATTATTTTTTTATTACCTAGCGAAGATCGGGAAGCGGACACAGCAGTGTATGCTTCCGAGCGAATGCGATGACCGAGCGCGAGCGAGGAAATACTAAGGCTAGCAAGCCGAATGTACGGGAACAAAGGTCAATACCGCGCCGGTCTGTGCCGCGCGTTTGTACGAGCGGAGCGAGTCCCAAGTGATACCTCGGGGCTTCGCCCCGAGGAGCTTTATTTACCATACTGTGTCCCGTGACATAAACCACGTAAGTTATGTGTGGGATTCATATGCATAAATATAATTCTTTTTCACTCTACTATATGCGACGATCGTCGCATATAGTAGAATGCGCCTAATTAACAATATCACCGAATGTCTATCTGCCCCATGCAAAAATGACACAAAACAACTTGAAAAATTAAAGTTGTTTTTGTATTAGTGGGCGACGAAGGGATCGGACCTTCGACCTCGTCATTATCAGTGACGCGGTCGCCTTTTCGGCTTGACGGGGTTACTCTATTTAAAATCTCTTTGGTGGGCGACGAAGGGATCGGACCTTCGACCTCGTCATTATCAGTGACGCGCTCTACCACTGAGCTAGTCGCCCACCAAAGAGATGTATAATTTGAAATAACCCGTTAAGAGCAAAGACATTTGCTCTTAACCTACCACTGAGCTAATTGCCCGCTAGATTTTTTAAGGAAAAATCCCGTTGAATGTGAAATCGTTCACATCCAACCTACCACAAAGCTAGTCGCCCATTCGGTCGCACAGTACCATACCAAAAAAAAACGGAGCGTTCAACCCCGTTAGAGAACGCTCCGCCCTTAAGCACAGCTTCAGCCTCCTCCCTAGGATAGAACGGCCTTTCTCTAACGGGGTCGAGCTCCGACTATATATACCCTCTCTCACGCAAGATTTTTAATACCTCGTTATAATTTCCGGTAAATAAAATCCCGTCTCCGCCAGCGGCTTGAATACCGCGGATGTTTTGCGGCATATCGTCGATAAGAACTATATCCGCCGGAGGAATACCGATTTTTTCGCCGATTGCGCGGAAATGTTCCGCGCTTTCACCCTTCATAGCGCCAATACGGCAAGAGAAAAAATGAAATTCGCGTGGAATGAGCGGTTCAAGAATATGTCTCACATGGAGATCGAAATAGTGAGCGTGAAACGCGTTCACATTTGAAAGCGCTATTACTTTTTTGCCGTGCGTACACAGCGCATCCCGAAACGAAATGAAGCCGTCGAGAAGTGAAAATTGAGCGCCGTGCATAAAAGCATCGGAGAACTCTTTTTGATTCGCCATTCCCAAATGTTTTGAAAAATGCCAGAAAATCTCTCCCTTTGAAAACCCGAGGTCAATGTTATGG
The DNA here is from genome assembly GCA_964365285.1 of uncultured Candidatus Saccharibacteria bacterium. Classification (GTDB taxonomy): domain Bacteria; phylum Patescibacteriota; class Minisyncoccia; order Sungbacterales; family JBBTQR01; genus JBBTQR01. Next base: position 2,823 of record CAYIPF010000065.1, read on the forward strand.
TGAATTTTTTCATCAACCCAAACTTTTCGTACGCGCTCGGGCGTTACAGAAAATACTTCCGCGATGCTTTGAAAAAGCGCTTCCAAATTGTAATCAAAAATGACTTTGCCGATATCAAGCGCGATAACTTTTTCAGACATAAGACCTCTTGCAAAAGATTGTAAAAGAATTAGCAAGATCGTTGCGCTAAATATTCTTTAAATTCCGGCTATTGTCAAACAAAACAGCCCCGACATATACGAGGATAGGCAGAAATTATTTTTGAAATCGATTCTAGTAAACTTGAGTAGTAAACTTATTTCACACGACCTCTTTCCGTTTTTAGTCGAACGGGTACGACCGCGATCATTCTTTGTATAGTTGTGATCGCCAAACTATTTTGGTTAAAAATTTCTTTTTAAACCGACCTGTCATCCCCGCGCTTGTGACGCAGAGTGACGTTTTTAAAGAGACCGATCGCAGAGCGATCGGATTCACCTTATCTGACATAAGCCAGAAGAGAAACTCCCTAAAAAGGAAATGTTCCATCCTCAGCTTCCGCTAAGGATGCCTTGTTACGACTTCGTCCCTGTCACCGAGCTTAGCTTAAGCCCGCTTACGCGAGATTTTAACTACTCCCGGCTTCCTTGACGTGACGGGCGGTGAGTACAAGACTCGGGAACGTATTCACCGCGCCATAGCTGATACGCGATTACTAGCGATTCCATCTTCATGAGGTCGAGTTGCAGACCTCAATCTGAACTGGGCGCCGGTTTGATGCGATTGGCTCCACCTTACGGTTTGGCGACGCATTGTCCGGCGCATTGTAGCACGTGTGTAGCCCAGGGTATCAGAGGACCGTGCTGACCTCGCGTCATCCCCACCTTCCTCCCCTTAAACAGAGGCGGTCTCGTGTGACACATATAACACACGACGAGGGTTGCGTTCGTTACCCCACTTAAGGGAACAGCTTACGCCACGAACTGACGAGGGCCATGCAGTACCTGTGCTGACCGTCTTGTGAACACACAAACCTTTCAGTCTGTTTTTGACAGCATTTCAAACCCTGGTGAGGTTCCTCGGTTGCCGTCGAATTAAACCACATGCTCCACCGCTTGTGCGAGTCCCCGTCTATTCCTTTGAGTTTTAGCCTTGCGGCCGTACTTCCCAGGCGGCAGGCTTAACGCGTTAGCTAAGTCACTTCGAGGGTCGATACTCGAAATAACGAGCCTGCATCGTTTAGGGCGTGGAATACAAGGGTATCTAATCCTTTTTTATGCCCACGCT
>CAYIPF010000066.1:0-4020 GCA_964365285.1 uncultured Candidatus Saccharibacteria bacterium
GTGAGGAAATACTGAAGCCAGCAGGCGGAACGTAGGAAATACTAAGACTAGCAAGCCGAATGTACGGGAACAAAGGTCAATATCGTCCGCCTTTGGCGGACGTTTGTACGAGCGGAGCGAGTTCCGATGGATACCTCGGGGCTTTGCCCCGAGGAGCTTTATTTATAGTTGCTACGCACTTCACTTTAGTGAAAATGCCACACAAAGAAATGTAGAGCGGTTGAAAAAAGAACGATTCCTGCCGTACATATAAGTAATATGGTTTGTCCACGGCTCTTCCAGTGCTGATTTCGTATGAAACGAATTATCGATATGACAAGCATCGTATAAGCAAATGGAATCATGATGTGAGCAACGGAACGCATGAAGACACCAATAAACGAAACGCTTACTGTCCCGACAAGCAAGACATCGAAGATAATGCAACACCATGGCACGGAACTCATTGTGGCGAGGGCTTCTGGTGAGAACATGCGACTTCGTTTCATAGAGGGTTGCCTCCTGTTTTTTAAAGTGCGATTTTCTTCATACCATGAAGCGAGAAATTTTTCAACAAAAACCGCGCGAATAATTATCGATGTTGAACCTCGATAATATTGATTTTTCTTCCTCATTCAACCGAACTAATTGATTGAGGATAAGAATTGTGGTTTTTTGAGATTGTTTTTGGTATAATGGAACTCGATGAGGGTAATTTTACTCCAAATATTAAAGACATCCGGGTGCCAGATTTGCCACCGCTTTTTTGATTTTTGGGAAAAGCATAAAGCAGAATTTCCAAATGTTACGACCGAGACGCTTGATATTGTAGAATCGGAAAAAGCGCAGGAGCTGGTACAAAAGTTTCAGATATTCGCTTCCCCGGGAATTATTATAAATGGCGAGCTTTTTTCAACCGGCGGATATGATGAAGCGGGTTTTTTAAATAAATTAAAGGAATTGTCATAAATGAACGGACTTGCGTATTGGATTTTACGCGCGGGAGTCGGCTATATTTATTTGTATAGCGGATGGGGACTCTTTTTTCACTCACGGCAATGGTATTTTTATGTTCCTGGATGGCTCTCACGAACGCTGGCTGAAATGGGAATTGCGGTTGATGCGTATCTTAAATTTCAGGGCGTGGTTGAATTTATCATCGGAATACTTTTTTTTGCATGGTTTTTGAAACCAAAATGGATCGGCGTTCTTGGGCTTTTTACGGCGTTTGAGATGGCGTTGATTCTTGTGCTGTATGGATCAGACCCGATTTCGTTTCGGGATGTCGCGATTATGTCGTCCGGTTTGGCGCTTTTCGCAATGACGGCGGATTTTCAGAACGAGGCGGGTGTGCGATGGTTTAATGCGTTTTCAATTTTGTATCTTGTGGGGTGCGTCGGCGTTTCGCTCATAGGGCTTATGAACGGAAAAAATATTTTCGGAGAAGAATATGTCGGTTTAAATCTTATGTATGTCACGGCAATAACTTTTGTCATCACGAGTTATTATGTGGCTGGTTTTAAAAAATTATGGAACAACAATCAAACGGCATAAGAACGATTCTCATTTATTCAATCATCGGACTTTTTGTCGCTATTGTTTTTGGTATTTTTTGGTTTTTCTTTTTGAGTGGTGGTGAAACGCCGGTGGGGCTTGGGTGGTATCTTTTTAGCTTTGCTGCGGGGCTTACTATGATCGTGCTTCCGTGTACGCTTCCTTTGGCGTTTGTTATCGTTCCGCTTTCAATGGGAAAGGGCGCGGTAAAAGGAGTAAGTATGGCTATGGCATTTGGCATCGGAGTCGCGTTTACCTTGAGTTTGTACGGGGTTATCGCCGCACTCGTTGGTGAAGTGGCAATCGGCACTCTTGGGGCTCCGCTTGAAGTGGTTAAAAATTGGCTCTATTTTGTCGCCGGTATTTTCGCTTTTTTGTTTGCGTTGAGCGAGATTGGACTTCTTAATTTTCATATGCCGACATACTCCGGTGCCGCTCCCGCCTTTATTCAAAAGCAGGGCGATGTTTTTAAGGCACTTTTACTCGGTCTTTTTATGGGAAATATCGGCGTTGGATGTCCGCATCCGGCAACTCCGATGATTTTAACTCGCATCGCCGCATCCGGTGATGTATTTTATGGTTGGACGCTCTTTTTTGTTCATGCGATTGGGAGAGTTCTTCCTTTATTACTGCTGGCATTTTTGGCAATTCTTGGCGTGAACGCGCTTTCATGGCTCGTGAAACGCAAAGATAAAATTGAACGGGCGACCGGCTGGGGCATGGTATTCGTGGCGGCGTTCATTCTTGTTCTCGGGCTTTTTACGCATGACTGGTGGGTCAATTCGGGACAGCACACGCTTTTGGAAGAAATAACGCAGGAAGAGTATTTCTTGGGTGCGGTTATAAATCAATTTAATCTTAAAGAAGCGCCTCATGGTCACGGGCTTGAAGACGGCCCCGGACTTTTTGGACTTCCGTTGTGGCTCGGAAACTGGACATTGGTTATTCTTTGGATAATTCCGCTGTGGTGGTATTACTGGAAAAAGAAAAAATTAGTCGCTGCACTTTCTGATGGCGAGGAGAAAAAATGCGAAGAAAAACTTGCGCGCAATCGTTTTTTGAGTTTTGCCGTTCTTACGATTTTATTTGTTGTCGTTTTCGTTTATTTTTTACCGCAGAGATTTTTATGGCAACAGCAATCCTCGCACGCGATGACTGAAAACGGAGAGATGAACGGCGAACATGGTCATGATGACGCAAACGGACACGCGGATGAATCGTCGGGAATGATGAGTGAACAAATGCATAGCGCGACGCCGGATGTTTCCGCGCTTTTGTCTTTGCCGTTGCGCACTCCAAAAGACCGCATCATTTTACTTCCATATGTGATGAAAGACGGAGCGAAAGAATTCCGTCTTGACGCGCAGGAGTTCCGTTGGGAATACGCGGAAGGAAAATGGGTGCATGCGTGGGGCTATAACGGGCAGATTCCCGGTCCGGAAATCAGAGTAAACGAAGGAGAAAAGGTGCGCGTTATCGTAAAAAATAGTTTACCCGGTTTGTCTAATGGGGGAAATGGAACGAGCGTTCATTGGCACGGAGTTGATGTTGAATGGGAGGCGGACGGTGTGCCAGGCGTAACACAGCTCGCAATTCTTCCCGGAGAGGAATATACATACGAATTTACGGCAAAGCCCGCTGGCACAAAAATGTATCATACGCACGGTAGTACGCATATGACGGCGGCACAGCAACTTGATATGGGATTGTCTGGCGCGTTTATTATTGAACCGAAAAAACCCGCGTATTCGTATGATCGGGAATATACGCTTGTTCTTGATGAATGGGATATCAACGGAGGCGTTAATTCCGCCGTCACACATGTTCACGGCGCAGGCGAACAGGGTGCTATTCCGAGATTTAATACATTTACCATTAATGGCAGAACATTTCCGTTTACTGACATTCTTCCGATAAAAAAAGGAGAGAAAGTTCTTATCAGAATGATTAACGCGGGAACGGCAGAGCTTCATCCAATGCATCTTCATGGACATCAATTTTCCGTTGTTGCGCGCGATGGAAACGCAATACGCCTTGAAAATCGGGAGACGCGAAACACATTCACAGTCGCTCCGGGAGAGACGGCGGATATTATTTTTTCCGCGGATAATCCTGGTGTGTGGCTTTTTCATTGTCATCACATACACCACGCGAGCGCGGGAATGGTTTCCGTTTTCACGTATGAAGGATCGAGTCCGATATTGAGTATTGCAGATATTGTGAAATTGGAATCAGCGCCGAGCATGGGCGCAATGTCGATCATGTCGCATGTTGATAGCACTACCGAATCAGAATCAATGCCGATGAACACCAAGCGCGTAATTGAAACGGCTAGAGACGGACATACGGATCACTCTCACGGCGAAGACGCCGTTCAGAAAACGCCGCCGTTTCAACTCGGCGGATGGTGGATAAATCTTTTTGTGTCGCTGGCTTTGATGGCGCTTTTGGGCTTTGGCGTGAACCGCTATCTCAATCCAAAAAAAT
>CAYIPF010000067.1:0-3873 GCA_964365285.1 uncultured Candidatus Saccharibacteria bacterium
CGCACATGGCGAATAACGCCGGATTGTTCTAGTGGCAACGAGTCTTTGGACTCGTTTTTTCTTTTGTGGTACGGTTAATGAGTAGCGAATGAGTTCTTTACCATGTGAGGAAATATGGTTACAGTTACTGAAATTGCCATAAAAATGGGTGCCAAGCTTTTGCATGAGGAAAATCAAAATCGTTCCTCATCGCCGTATGTAGGTATGAGGGTCTATGTAAAGGGCGGCGGATGCCATGGGTATCAATATGGAATGGCATTTGAAGAAAAAATTGGCGAAGACGATACTGTCGTTGCGGTTGACGGTTTTAAAATTATTATCGATCCGCAGTCGGCGCCGTTTCTCGTTGGGGCTGCCATTGATTATCATACCGAATTGCAGAAGAGCGGATTTTCAATAACAAATCCAAATGCAAAATCAACCTGCGGGTGCGGAAGCTCATTTGACGCATAAGGTGAACAGCGATGTTTGAACTTTTTTTAGGCGGACTTATTCAAACGATTGTCCTTGCCTTCAATGTTAGAAACATTGTTCAAAAAAATTATGTATGGAGTTTTATGACCGCGTTTCTTATGGCGGTTGTGTGGGCATTCATTGTGCGAGAAATTGCCCGTAATTTAGATAATACGGAACATATCATTGCCTATGCTGCGGGGGCGTCAATCGGAACCGTGGCAGGAATATACGGAAGTGTGACAATTTCACGATTTTTTCAACAAAGGAAAGGAGGATGCCATGAGCCAAGACAAGAAAAATAAAAAACCACAGGAGACCCCTCAACACGAAGAAGCGGAACCGAAACCGAAAGTATCAAAAACGGCAGAGGAGATAAAAGCAGAAGTCGACAAACTCATTGATGAGATCGATGATACCCTCGAAGTTGACGCGGAAGAATTTGTAAAAAATTATGTTCAAAAGGGCGGAGAGTAACGAGCTTCACCGTAAGCGAAGCTCACGATAACAAAATAATGGGGCAAGAAATCTCTGCACGGACCTAATCCGTGCTTTTTCTTTATCGCACGATTTTGTGGCATACTTTATATTATGGATATCATTGCTCACGGTCTTTATGGGGGTGTTGGATTTGCGCATAAATCAAAAAAGTCGTTTTGGACTGCCGTATGGTGGGGCGTTTTTCCCGACCTTGTTGCATTTGGAACATTTTTTCCATATTTTGTTTGGACGCGTGGATTTTATCGTGAGGAAATTATGCGCATTGAACCGCCGACGCTAGAAATCATTCCTTCGTATGTTTACGCAATCTATAATTATTCGCACAGCTTGATCATTTTCTCCTTCATTTTTGGGCTTGTGTGGTTGTGGTATAAAAAACCCGTATTAGAAATGCTTGCCTGGCCCCTTCATATCATAATGGATATTCCAACACACAGCGGAGCGTTTTTTCCGACGCCATTTTTGTATCCGTTCTCGGCATTTTTTGTTAAAGGGATTCCATGGGGAACGCCCTATATATTTTTTGGATACTGGACTATGCTTTTTATACTTTATGGAATTATGTTTTTAATCCGTTATCGATCTTTGCGTGCCTAAAACGATCTCGTTCCCGAATTTATTTACAAATATTGAATGCTATGCTACAAATTGTCTTTGGTTCTTTGTAATATACGATGGAGGAGGTGCATAATGAGCGTATCAGCGGTTAAATCAAAAAAGCCAAACGGCGGCAACAGCGAGACGGCGAAGTCGCCATTCGAAAAACCCTATATCGGCGTTACAGGCGTTACGAACGCGCATGATGCGCGAATCGTTTCTAAGGCGATGCACAATCACACGCAACACACGCAGATTCCGCACATGGCGGCCTTGGGTGTATTGGTAAACGAATCTACGCTTGCCGGTTATCAAGCCCTCAATCGGCGTTGTCCGCCGATTGAATCAATCCCAAAGATTTTTGAAACCGCCCTCACGGTCAATCCAAATGTTTTTACCGTCATACATTATACATGCAAAGATCGTGAAATGCTTTCACGATCCGTGCGAAAAATCATGACGCTTCCCGGGCTTTATTATAACTCGGAAGAAAATGGCTTGTGTAATGCGATTCAATTAAACGGCGGGTTCGAACAAGTGCATGCGAATAAATTAGCGGAAATACAAAATGAATTTCCCGGTTTGCGCATTATTTATCAAGTACCAAAGAGCGACCTTTGCATGAGCGTAGCCGCTGTTTTAAAAAACATAGACGAACGAGCTGAATTCATTGATTATGTTTTGCTCGACGCTTCAGGCGGAAGAGGCATACCCATGGATATGCGCCTTATGACGCTCTATGGATCAGCGCTGCGCGATGCCGCGAGAATTGCATTTGGTTTTGCGGGTGGATTGAATGAAAACACGGTAGCAGATTGCATTCACGAACTTGGAAGCATTCTTGAGTATTCAAATTTTTCGATTGATGTTGAGCGAGGCGTGCGCAATCCGCTTGCTGATCGATACGATGAATTAGATACGTATAAAGCAGAAAATTTCTTTGCAAATGCCGTACAAGCAATAGCAAAGCTCTCATGAGAATATTCTCGAAATCCCTACTTTATAGCGGGGATTTTTTAAGTTTTTGTTCTTATTTGGGCACATTACCACATGTGCTTGACTTTTATTTGCAGACAAGTACAATGAGCAGACATTAATATATGTTTACTTTTTCTACACATTTAAACCTAAGCGGCACAGGCGTTTTATAGCTTTATCTTTTCAAGATAAAAGCGAGGCCTAAGCCGCAGAGATGCGGACTTTTTGTTTCTTATACCATTTCCAATTAATCTCTGAACACCAAGCCTTGAAAATTATGGCGTTAGCTTGAAGAAAAAATCTTAATGTATCTACGGATATATCTCGCTTTTTTCTTCGTCGCCTCGCTTATAATTTTCTGCGACTTTTGTTCACATCTTAATTGTCGATGGTATTAAGCGGAACTTTCGTATCGCATGACGCTCCTCCCTCGTAACCCAACGGATGATGGGTTGTGGGGGAGGGATGTTTGTCCCATCAAAAAAGCACCTGACAAAGAAGAGTGAAATCAGAAGAAAGTTGCTGATACGAAATATGCTCAGGGAATAAGTGTACGCTCGGTTTGGATGCTTTTTTGATGAGATATGGATAGCATATTAATAATTGAATAGGGTTTTGTCCCGTTCTTTTTCAAGTAGAGAACGGGACATGTCTAACAAATTAAGTAAGTTTTCGCTATGTGGAGCGAAAAGGATATTATCCTATAATAGGTGGGATTCATGTAGTAGTTTTTTTATCGCAATAATTTATATTGGCGTGATGAAGGGAAGCTATTGCAGACGACAAATATCTTAAGGGCGTACGGTGGATGCCTAGGCATAAAAAGGCGATGAAGGACGCTGCGTGCCAGCGATATCTTCGGGGAGGTGGTGAGCAACCTTTGATCCGGAGGTTTCCGAATGGGGAAACCCGTCCCGATAAACTCGGGATATCCTGCGAAAGCAGGAAGCGCACCCGCTGAAGTGAAACATCTCAGTAGGCGGAGGAAAAGAAAACAATTTCAAGCTTTTAGCTGGTAGCTGTTGGCTGATAAGAGTACTTGTTCTTGGTTCGTTCGGATGAATCGAATATACAAATTCGTTCATCCTTGCTGCCAAGAATAGGAAACTCCTAAAAGCTATAAGCTATAAGCTATAAGCTTGATCCATTCCCTAAGTAGCGGCGAGTGAAAGGGGAACAGCCCAAACCGAACATTTAATTCCGCAAGGAGTTAGATGGTCGGGGTTATAAGAGACGCATTCTTTCAATAGAGCGAGTTTCAAAAACTGTTCTTGTTAGCCGAACACGTCTGGAAAGACTGACGAAACAGGGTAATAGTCCCGTAGGTGAAAATAAGAACAAACT
>CAYIPF010000068.1:0-3848 GCA_964365285.1 uncultured Candidatus Saccharibacteria bacterium
ACAAGCTCAATTTCAGATTATCAACTATCAGTACAGGGAAGTATTAATGTCGGAGGACATGGATTAGGAAATAACGCATCTTCAACAATCACCGGAGGATTGGTAACGGATAGGATTAGAATGAAAGACATTGATTGTTCAACTCAAACAAACGGCGGAGCATTAACCACTGATGCACAAGGAAATGTAATATGTACGGCGGATGATTCTGCCGGAGGTGCAGTTACTGCCAACGCCGGAACCACCAATCGTCTCGCGTTTTATTCGGGGGCTACGACGATTGACTCTTTCAACTCAATCGCAATTGATTCAAATGCTCGTACAGCAATCGGTACATCAACTCCATACGCCGTTCTCTCAATCTGGGGAACTTCAACACCGTCAACTCCAAACGCTTTTCAGATCGTTTCTTCCGCATCCTCAACTATTCTTACTGTTACAAATTCTGGACGAGTAGGGATCGGGACGACGACACCCGGTACAATTTTCTCTGTCAAAGGGTCGTCTCTCCATTTTGATTCAACGCTCATTAACCTTTCCACTTCATCGGCAAATATTTTTACTGTTAACTATCTTTCGAAAGCCACAACTACAATCCCGGACAACACTAAGGGCGTTTGGACTATCGCTACCACCACGGGAACAGGAGCTACACCGATCATTTCAATCACTACCGCAACGGGACAAAAAGCCACCACTTCTATTGTCGGAGGATTCGTTATTGACGGCGGAGCATTCTCGTATGATCATGCTACGGGAACCGTCTCAATAGATGCTCTCAACACAGGTCCTATGGCATTTGACACCGATGCGGGTATTCTTTCGTGGATTGATATGCCGACGGCAACAACGACTGCAAACATTGTGAACAGCTACTCGGCGCAGATTGGATCAACCCCTGTTCTTACTATCTACGGCACGACGACGACTTCAGGAAATATTTTATACGGATCCGTCGGTATCGGAACGACAACGCCGTTTAGACGGTTGACCGTTGCGAGTAAAGACATCGGCGCGTTCAACGGAGCGATCTGCGCGGATAACGGTGGCTTGGTAAAGTGTTATGGCGCGCTCACTGCAGGCACCGTGTATGGAGATGCGTCGAGTTTTGTGGCATCAGATGTCGCCGAAAATTATCCGATAGCGGATTCTTCCGTTGAAGAAGGAGATATCGTTATGGTCGCTCCGTCGCTTTCGGATGGAGAATCAAAAAAGCGAGATGATGATAGGCGGAAACTTGAAGGTATTTATAAAAATGAAACGCCAACCGCTTTGTTAGATTCTTTCCAAAGTTCTATCGCACGAGCGGATAAAGAAAATGCCGAAAAGATCATCGGTATCGTTTCTACTCAGCCGGGAGTTCTTTTGGGAGATACGACGGGATTCATTTTAGATTCTCAATTTAAACCGGTTGCGTTGAGCGGGCGGGTTCCTTTGAAGGTTTCAACCGAAGCAGGAACGATTAATGCCGGTGATAAAATAACAATCGGTTCAATTCCCGGTGTTGGTGTGAAAGCGATTGGCTCGGAGGTTACCGTCGGTATCGCGCTTGAATCGTTTGACGGTTCTTCCGCGACGACAACCGCGGTAATCGGCGATACGGGTTTTAAAACAGGCAAAATTCTTGTATTTGTGAATCTCGGATACTCACGGCTTGATAGCGCTGTAAGCGCGCTGGCTTCACTTGGTGGAATGCCTACAAATGCGTGGGCGGTTGACCAGCAATCAGGAAAAGTAAATGTCTCGTTTTTTGGAAATATCAATATGCAGGGAAATTCAATTCTTGATGTCGGGAAAATTTCCGGTATGTACGGAAAATGGAGCATTGATGAAAACGGCAAACTTGTCGTGCGTGATATTGAAACCGAAACGCTCAAAGTCAAAAATGCCGCGGAGTTTGGATTGCCCGAGCGTCCTATCGGCATTACGATTTATGATGAAATAACGAAACAGCCGTTTTGCATCAAAGTGCGCAACAGCGCGCTTATCAATGAAGCGGGGGCGTGTACGGCGCAACAAGCACCGTCTGATGTTGTTTCGTCTCCTACTTCGGCGCCACAACCAGTGTCGGAGAGTACCGCGACTTCAACTCCGTCAGCCGATATTCTGCCAATCAGCGCGCCGCCATCGGAACCAGTAGCGTCATCAACGCCGCCGACTGATATAATTCCATTGGAAACGAATCAAGAGAGCACAACAACCCCGCAAAATATTTAAAAGCTTAAAAATGGCAACGATACAAAAATATGAAGATCTGATCTGCTGGCAGAAAGCGAGGGAACTCGTGAAGTTTGTGTATGATATTTCCAAATATCGAAATTTTGAAATGGATAGAGGATTGCAGGATCAGATTCGCCGTGCGTCAGTATCCGTGATGTCGAATATCGCCGAAGGGTTTGATAGAGGCACAAAACTTGAATTTATAAATTATCTTTTCATAGCGAAAGGGTCGTGCGGCGAAGTAAAAACTCAGCTGTATATTGCACACGATGTCGGGTATATCGATATTTCGAAATTTCAAAATGGTTTAAAATTGTGCGACGAAACTTCACGGCTTTTACAAAGCTTTATTTCAAGGCTAAAAATAGGTGGGCGGCAAGGCCTTCAATACAAACATGAAGAGAAGCGTGATACATGGCTTTCGGATCTTTTGAAAGAGCAGGGACTCGTGCATACGGGGCGCGGAACGATGAAAAGAGAAAAAGCGCTTGAATTGGGATTGGAAATATTGAAACCCTAAAATCCCAATATATTGAAATATGGACAGTATACAATCAAAATATCTTTATAGTATTGTGGGAATTATCATTGCTATCATCGTGGCACTTTTTTTGGGCGGATATTTCGGCGGTTTTAAATTTTTAAATATTGAAACTTTTAAATCTTATATTTCCAATACACACCCGCAAAATCCCGCCGACGCGTCCGCAAATCCGGCTCAAGAAAATAACGCAAGCAAGAGCGATGCGCCTTCTGATGAAAATAGCATTCCGCCTCGATATTATTCTTTAGATCACAATTTCTTTTTCGACACGCCAAAAGGATTCCGTTTTACCGAAATTTCTGATGATAAAGGTCTGGTCGTACTTGCTGAGGGTAGTGTAGGGGAGAGTTTTCAGATTTTCGTGACCCCTTTTGATGAGTTCGGACCCCTGACCCCCGAGCGAATTAAAAAAGACCTTCCGCAGAAAGTTATCAGTAACCCACGTACGGCAACCCTTGATGGCGTAAAGGTGCTTGTATTTTCCACTCGCGAGGGATCTGACGATGTATTCGAGGCTTGGTTCGTCCATGACGGGAGTTTATTCCAAATTACGACGAAAGCAGAATTCTCGGACGAGTTACAAAAGATTCTACAGACGTGGAAATTCACTAATTAAAAAGCTAGAATAAAAACAGTATGGACATGCTTAAGATTTTCGGACTAGGTTTGAAGAATGGTTTTTCTAAGATAATCCAGAGCCCTTTACTGGAATCGGCCAGAATGCCCCGTCTGCTTTGCAGCGGGGATGAATGGCCGAAATTAAACATGCGCGGCGGCGGCCGCATCCTTATCCAGCAAAACACCATGGTGTCCGTCCGCCAATGCCCAGTCCGCTTTGTGGCGGGGATGGCGAGACGGACTGTTTTACTGTTGTTTACTCTTTCCATCCCGATTTTCTTCATCATCCCTACGTCAGTGCAAGCCGGCGTCATTATTAATCGGCCCTTTTACTCCGGTCTAACCGATGGACTCGTCGGCTACTGGACATTCGATGGGCCTGATATGGCCGGAGTGACGGCATACGACCGTTCGGGACAGGGGAATAATGGAACGCTCACGGGCGGACCGCAACGAACAGTGGGCA
>CAYIPF010000069.1:0-3726 GCA_964365285.1 uncultured Candidatus Saccharibacteria bacterium
AAAGTCGATCGCATTCACGGTTTTCTTGGCGCGCAAAATATTTCAGACGCAGATTCCGGACTTCATACTGGCGAAATTTCCGCGCGCATGGTGCGAAGTGCTGGGGCATCTCATGTGATTCTTGGACATTCTGAACGGCGCGCGATGGGGGAAACGGACGAAATAATTCACGAAAAGGTTATTCAGGCGTTGCGCGTCGGATTAAAACCGATCGTGGCGATAGGAGAGAGCGAACGGAGCGATGACGCGCATCGAGTTCTCGATTCGCAGATGAGAGCGATTCTTAGTCGTGTCCCGCGGAATAAAGCCCGTTCTATTATTTTTGCATATGAACCTCGATGGGCGATAAGCAAAGGCATTCATGACGGCGCAGGGTTTCCGGATTTGCCGGAGAGTGCTCACGAGAAAATGATTTATATGCGCAGAGTCCTTGCGGATCTTTATGGGCATCTGTTTGCGAGGAATGCGCGAATAATTTATGGGGGTTCTGTGCGGGCAAAAAACATTCGTTCATTTTTAATCGGGGATCCTTCGTTTGACGGAGCGCTTGTTGGAGGGGCGAGCGTTGACCCGCAAGAATTTTTAAAACTTGTTCAAGCCTTATGAAAAAAATGAGCTCACTTCGGGTTTCAGGAAAACGCGTTCTTTTGCGCGTTGATTTTAATGTTCCGATTGAGAATGGCGTTATCAAGGATAGGTATCGGATTTCAGCAAGCGTCCCGACAATCAAAAAGTTGTTAAAACGCGGCGCCTCTCTTATCATCATTGCTCACTTAGGCCGTCCGGAAGGATATGACACATCGTTGACGCTCCGTCCGATTGTTCGCGTGCTTTCTGGTATGTTGAAAAAAAAGATACAATTTGTAAAAACAATCGAGGAAGCGGAAAAGGAGGCGCATATGCTTGGCAAGGGGCGCATTCTCATGCTTGAAAACATCCGTTTTTTTAAAGGCGAGGTTGAAAATTCTTTAGAATTTTCTCAGCGTCTTGCGGCTTTAGGAGATGTGTATGTGAATGACGCGTTTGGAAACGCGCATCGGGAACATGCGTCAACCGTTGGCGTTCCGAAGTACCTTCCGCATGCCGCCGGGCTTCTTCTTGAAAAAGAGGTTGAATATCTTGGGCGTGTTTTTAAAAAATCAAAACGCCCAATTGTCGCAATCATCGGCGGAGCAAAAATTCAATCAAAACTTCCCTTGATTGAACAATTTTTAAAAAAAGCGGACGCGATTCTCGTTGGAGGAGGGATTGCAAACACCATTCTTGCCGCAAAGCATATTTCAATCGGACTTTCTGTCGCAGATGTCAATGTCGATATTTCGTGGCTTGATCTTTCGAGCCGAAAATTTCATCTGCCTGTCGATGCCGCGGTAACGGAATCTCTTGCTGTTGGATCTCGATATGCCGTTCGTGCTGTTGGCGAAGTTTTGAAGGGGGAGTATATTGCCGATATTGGTCCCGATTCGGTTCTTCTTTTCAAGGCAATTGTTGCGGAAGCAAAAACGATTATCTGGAACGGTCCTTTGGGATACATTGAGGTTCCCGCATTTTCGAAAGGAACAATAGAACTTGTGAAGGCAGTCGCCGGTTCAAAGGCATTTAAAATTATTGGCGGAGGAGATCTAAATCGCGTTGTCGACTCTTTAAAGCTTCAGAAAAAACTTGATCATATGTCAACGGGGGGCGGTGCGATGCTTGAATTTTTAGCGGGGAAAAAGCTTCCAGGCATTGAAGCGTTGAAATAGCAATAGACCCACTGCACAATTATTTTCGTAACGAAATTTTCATAGTTTGAGCGAGACGAAGCCAAACATTCGAAGCATATACGGAGTATCTGTTGAGAATGTTTGGCAAAGTCGGAGCCAAACATAGGGAAATTGCAGTAGAACAATAATTGTGCAGTGGGTCTAATACATATGTCAAAATTCATTGAACATAGAGGTGCCGTTCGTTCCGCAAAAAAGGGGATTATTGTTTTGTATCACATAAACTGCACTGACGGTTTTGGAGCGGCGTATGCCGCATGGAAAAAATTTGGCAATCGCGCTAATTATATTCCCGTGCAACATCAAGCCCCTCCGCCCAGGGGCCTTCGTGGAAAAGAAATTTACACTGTTGATTTTTCGTATCCCATGCTGATAACGCAAAAATTGCTTCGTGAAAATAAGCGGCTTACCTCGATTGATCACCACATAAGCGCAAAGGAAGCAACGCTTTCCACGCATAAACCGCTCTATGCCGTTAATCATTCGGGAGCAGTGCTTTCTTGGAAATATTTTCATCCTAGTAAAAATGTCCCGCGCCTTCTTCTCCATATTGAAGATACGGATATATGGAAGTTTGCGCTTCCAAAAACAAGGGAGGTTTTTGCGTATCTTGATCTTTTTGATTTTAATTTTAAAACTTGGGATAGGCTTATTCATAATTTTGAAAATACTTTAAAGCGCAAGCATTGGATTAGCGCGGGGGCAATTCTTCTTAAGCATGAAAGACGCTTGATTGCACGGCTTGTCGCAAATAACAAGGAGCTTGTGCATTTTGTCGGAAAAAATGTGTATGCAATCAATTCTCCCTTATTCCAATCTGAACTTGGACATATTCTTTCGGGATTAAAATCGCCGTTCGCAATTGTCTGGAAGGAAAGAGACGGACAATTATTTGTCTCGCTTCGCGGTGACGGCTCTATTGATGTTTCTAAAATTGCACAACGGTATGGTGGAGGAGGGCACAAAGGAGCGGCTGGTTTTACAGTTCCCATAAACAAAAAACCATGGAAAGTAATACGGCGCGTAGAGCGCGTGTAATGCGAGTTTACTTCAATACATCGCTGTACTGAAGTGAAAGAAATTGTGAAATAATATGGATATGGAAAAAATAATTGTTTATACTGACGGCGGCTCACGGGGCAATCCGGGTGAAGCGGCGGTTGGCGTAGTTATCAAAAATCACAAGGACGAAATGCTAAAATCTTATGGCGAAGCAATTGGCATAGCCACCAACAATGTAGCCGAATATTCAGCCGTTGTTTTTGCTTTGCAGAAATTAAAACAGCTTTTTGGCAAAGAAAAAACCGCAAAACTTGCGGTTGAATTTCGGATGGACAGCCAACTCGCGGTAAAACAGTTGGGCGGGGAATACAGAATAGAGAATGAGGCACTTCAAAATCTTTTTATGAAAATTTGGAATTTGAAATTTGACTTTGGTTCGTTGCATTTTGTACATATTCCTCGTGAACAGAATCACGAAGCGGACGCAATGGCGAATGAAGCGCTGGATAAAAAATCTGATAAAAAATCCCAAAAACTTTTCTAAGTTTTTTGCGGATTCTATAGTGTTTTTGTAAATCTTTGTTTAATAAATTTTATATAGCAGACTTTTAGTCAGCAATCGTTTACAGGGTTCGTTTATTGAGTTTAATGTTTTCTCTATACTAGTGTTTTGCAAAATACTAGTATGATTACAAGAGGGCGGAGATTGTAAAATGTTGGTTTATAATAAGAAACAAAAATGACGATAAGAAATGATAGGTGCGCGGTGGCAGACAGGAAGAAAACCGCCATATGTGTCTGCGCATTACCTACGCGGCTTGCATATCGCGCGCTCATCTGATACGGTCAGAGGAGTTTTATAATTATTTCAATGCGTTTTATGAAAAAATGGTTTCGGAATATTCTTGGTTTTTTGGCGGTTCTTTTTTTGGGATTCGCTGTTTTTTTTGCCGTTGAA
>CAYIPF010000070.1:0-3722 GCA_964365285.1 uncultured Candidatus Saccharibacteria bacterium
TTGACATATGAAAGTTCGGTTATGATTACATCAGGAAAAATCGACATTGGAGTTGGTGTTGGAATAGGTGTAGGAGTCGGGATTGGTGTTGGTGTTGGAGTAGGTGTTGGAGTAGGTGTAGGAACGGGACAATACGATGGGTTGCTCATAGTGACGGTTACAGGAGAGCTTACGGTTATACTGCCTACGGTATCATGCGCCCTGGCTGTAAGAGAGTGAGTATGGGTTCCATTGCAAGGATGCGTTCCCCCATTAATAGTGTCCCATGTGAATGAATATGGGGTCGATATGTCCGTATTTTTTAAAATTCCATCTACGAAGAACTCTACTTTGGCTACTCCGATGTAATTAAAAATTTCATCAAACCGCCCGCATCTAGAAGATGACGGTAATGCCCCCTATCATAGCACAAAATAAAACACCAATATGGCAAAGTTATCCACGGCGAGTTCAATAAGTTTGCATAGTTTTTGACGACTAATTAAATGCGCTAAGATTTTTTAGAGATTGTGCGACACGATTTATTTTTCTATAATAGTGGCATGGCAAAATTATCAAAAGCAAAAACCGCTATAGAGCAGTTGGCACAGGATTTTTACGATTATCTTTTGATTGAAAAAAATCGTTCCGCTAAAACCAAAGTAAACTACGAGCATTATTTGAGGCGTTTTTTTGCGTTTGCGAGCATCACCGATCCAAAAGATATTACGCCGGAAGTTGTGCGGAAATACCGTTTATATTTGAATTCTCTAAAAAACGCCAAGAGCAACGGCTTGAAAAAACAAACGCAAATATATCATTTGATTGCCGTGCGAAGCTTTTTGAAATATCTGGCAAAACGCGATATCGCAACGCTTTCTCCTGAAAAGATCGAGCTTGGCAAGATGCCGTCCCGTGCGATTCAGTTTATGGACGAAAACGAGCTTACGCGTCTTTTGAAATCACCGACAGGAGAGGATCTGCGCGGGCTTCGCGATACGGCAATTTTAGAAACGCTTTTTTCAACGGGGATCCGTGTTTCTGAGCTTTCATCTTTAAATCGCGATTCGATTGATTTCTCCCGCGGAGAGTTTACCGTGCGTGGCAAAGGAGACAAGCTTCGCGTCGCATTTCTTTCTGAAAAAGCAAAAGGGACAATTCGGAAATATCTTGATAAGCGCGAAGACATCGAAGAGGCTCTTTTTATTCGCATTCCAAAAAGCAGTTCGTTTTCGGGTGAGAATATGACGCGCCTTACAAATCGTTCAATCGAACGGCTTATAAAAAAATATACGGCACGCGCAGGTATCGCAAAAAAAATTACCCCGCATTCTCTCCGGCATCAGTTTGCGACGGATCTTTTGCGCAATGGTGCCGATATCCGTTCAGTGCAAGCGCTCTTGGGGCACTCGCACATTACTACAACCCAAATCTATACTCATGTTACGGACGAAACGCTTCGCGAAGTGCATAAAAAATTCCACGGGAAAAAGAAATAGGGCGTGTGATAGGCTCATATAAAAACACCCCCAAAAATGGGGGGTGTTTTTAAGTTTATTCTAGCGAAAAATATAAAGAAACGAAGCAAGGTAATCCGGAGCGTGCAATGAGCTTGATGGCTGTGTTGTTGGGGGCGGTACATTTTCAAAGCCCCCGGTTTGAGGTGGTTGACTTTGAAATTGACCGTCATGATTTTGAAATCCGTCTTGCGGGAACCCGCCCTGAAAACCTCCTTGGTTTTGTTGCATCATTTGTTTTTGAAATTCAACATTCATCCGTTCGTTGGGGTTTTCATTTTGGAATTCATGCGCGCGTTTTTGCATTTCTTGTTGACTTTCAAATTCTGTTTTCATAGATTCGTTACGATGCTCCATCGCTTTTTTTATAAACTCTTCCATTGCGCGCGGGTTATTTCTGATTTCGTCTGGAATGTCAGACGAATTAAATTGCTTGAGAATTTTTGAACGCATGATTGATTCTTGGTCGTCGCGCGGTGAAAATTGTCGGCGCGGGTCAGATGCATTTCCTTGTTCAGGCTCGCGTATGAATTTTTCACACTCATCGCGGTGGGTATTGCAGTATTGCATGCATTCCATGGGCGTTGCGCATCCTCCGGGACCCCCAATCGGGCGTTCATTGGAAGCGCCTTCTCGCTCCGCATTAAAAAATCTTTTATCAAAGAATTTATTTTGCGATCCTGGTCCGCGAAATTTCATTTCAATATCTCGAAAATCTTCAAAGCGTTTTTTAATGTCTTTTTCGAACTTTTTAAAACGGTCAAATTCTTTCGGACGCGAAAAATCATCTGACAACCCCTCTCGTTCATTGATAAATTTTTCAAGCATTTTTTCCGCGTCTTCATTTGAAATTCCTCCATGCGCTACGGCAAACGCCATGCATTCTTCGGCGTGTGCCGAGTCCTGACAATACTTTCTGCATTCAGACGGAGACGAACATCCTCCTGGTCCGCCCGCTTCCCCAAGCTTTTTTTCAAGTTTTTTGCCTATTTCAAAATGCCGTTCATCTTCCGGATCAAGGAATCCTTTTGCTTTCGCAAATTCAAAACACTCTTTTTGGTTGTCTTGATTTTCACAATATGTGCGGCACGCGCTTTCTCCTTTGCATCCACCTGGCCCGCTTTCATCGGCAATTTTCATGAATTTTCTTGCCCGTGCGAGTTCGGTTTTTGACAAAAGACCTTCGCGTTCGGCGAATTCAAAGCACGCTTTTTGATTTTCCGTTTGTTCGCAGTATTCACGGCATTGTTCCCCCCTGCATCCGCCGGGGCCCGGTTTTCCGATAAACTTTTGCGCGTGTTCCGCTTCTTCTTTCGTCATGAATCCCTGTTCTTCCGCGAATTGTACGCATTCTGTTTGATGCTCCGGGTCTTCACAATAATCGCGACACTCTTTTCCACGGCATCCTCCAGGACCGTTTACAACGGCAAATTTTTTAATTCGTTCCGCTTCTTCTTTCGTCATAAAACCGTTCGCAACAGCAAAATCAACGCACTCATTTTGATGATCTGGATTTTCGCAGTATTCTTTGCACGCTTCCCCTTTGCATCCGCCGGGGCCCGGTTTTCCGATAAACTTTTGCGCGTGTTCCGCTTCTTCTTTCGTCATGAAACCGTTCGCAACAGCAAAATCAACGCATTCTTGGTTATGGGCGGGGTCTTCGCAGTATTCACGGCATTGTTCCCCTCTGCATCCGCCGGGACCTGGTTTTCCAAAAAATTTTTCTGCTTTTTCTAGATCATCTTTTTCTAAAAGCCCGTGTTCTTTTGCAAATAGAATACACTCTTCGGTGTGATTGGGGTTTTCGCAATATTCGCGGCACGCATTAATTTCTTCGCATCCCCCCGGTCCGATAGAAGGGAGATTTCGAATTTTTTCTTCATCTTCTTTTGAGACAAGTCCGTGTTTTTTTGCAAATAACACGCACGCGTCTTTGTGCTCTGGGGCGTCGCAGTATTCTTTGCACGCTTCTTTTGAAGCGCAATCATCAAGTTCGGCGATGGGAAATTCAATATCAAACGGAGAATTCGCAGACGCAAAAAATGCCATAAAAAATGCGCCAAAAAATATAAGGCGGGTCAGAGTTTTCATGTTATTCAAAAGGATTTAGCTTGATATTTTTGTATGGATTTGCCGGAGCTTTCTCGTATGGATTTATTGTCGTTTGTTCAAATGGATTCACGGCTTTTGCGGCGTTATCAGCCGTTTGTTTTTTTTGAGCTTCAT
>CAYIPF010000071.1:0-3717 GCA_964365285.1 uncultured Candidatus Saccharibacteria bacterium
TCGCGCGGTTTGCCATATTTCATACCGGAATATTCTTTGAGCTTTCGCGCGATATCAGGATTTCCGTGCTGAAGATCGGCAGTCTTGAAACTAAATGGACGGGCAACCTGCCCTTTTATGAGAAGACGGGCGTATCCATGACGATTTGGAAGATTCGTAAGATCATCGGCCGTCACAACGGGAGAAAACTGTTTTACAAGCATGTCGGTGTCTTCAATGCCGACGCGAAAAGAAACAACGGAGCCGACATTTCCGAAAACAGCCTTTTTAATATCCTCTTCTAATTGTCCGATAAATTGATGCGCTATAATTAAATTAAGGCGATATTTTCGCGCTTCCGAAAGAATGGTTGCAATGGATTTCGTCGTAACATTCTGGAACTCGTCGATATAGAGATAAAAATCTTTTCGCGCTTCTTGATCAAGAATATCAACGCGCGACAGAGCCGCCATCAAAAGCTTTCCGACCATAATTAAACCAATCAGCGATGAGTTCAATTCTCCCAAACGGCCCTTGGATAAATTGATGAGAAGAATTTTTTTCTGATCCATCACTTCGCGAAAATTAAACGCGGATTTTTCCTGCGCTACGATTGGCCTCATGATGTCGTTTGAAAGAAAGGTGTCAAACTTTGAAGTGATGTACGGAACCATATTTTGCAAAGACGCGTCTCCGCCTGTTTTCTCCGCAATTTTTGTCCAAAACTCTTTCACGAGCGGATTTTTTGTTTTTGAAAGTTTTAAATCCCTAAAACTTTTATCAGCAAGCACTCGCACCACATCAAGGAGCGTTGAGCCGGATTGTGGATCGTCCATCACAAGCTGAGTCGCATTCCGAAAATACTGTTCAAACATCGGTCCGCCAGTAAGAGACATATTATAAAGTTTATTGAAAATATCCATAAGCTCATTAACAATAAATGTTTTTTGCTCGGGATACCGCGGATCGTATTCAAGCATATTGAGACCCATAGGCCGTGAAATGTCTCCTGGGTTAAAATAAATAAGATCATCGGCACGATTGGGCGGAATAAGTCCGATAATCTCTTCCGCAGTGTCTCCATGCGGATCAATAAAACACACACCATGCCCCGCTTCAATGTCTTGGCGAATCATTTCGCGCATAAACGCGGTCTTCCCCGTACCGGTCTGCCCAATAACATAGAGGTGCCGTCTGCGATCATCATCGGTCATGACGACTTTTCGCTCATCCCCGCGAAAAACATTCCACCCCAAAAAAATTCCTTCCGAAGGCATTTCAATCGGAGATGGCGCCTCGCGAGATTTCGCAACTTTTAATTTATTGGATTCCTGCGGAGTATTCGGAAAATGAAATATGCTCGCCAATTCTTCTGATGATAAAATAAGGCGGTTTTTTTTCTGTAAAAGACGAAACGAAAATCGATAAACGAAATCAGAAATGCCACCTCCCTCCTTCGGTTCAATCAACTTCAGTTCGTTGGATGTGCCATACGCAAACGCATGAAAAGGCGCCGCCAATGCCCGTCCAATTTCTTCCGCTCGTTCTTTCGTGTCAGCGGAAGCCACAACGCGCACCGACGCCTCAAAAAGCGGTTTACCGGCTTTTTCTTCTATCGCGTGAATCAGCGATTCGTTTTGGGGGATGTTTTTTTCATTACCGCCCGTATCCGTTTTCTTTTTGTTCGCGTTTTTAGAAAATTCATTGGCAAATTTCTGAATCTCGCCTTTTGATGCTTCAAAAATTGCCCTATCAAGCGACTTGCCCTTTTTTAAAAATTCGGCAATTTTCTGCAGACGATGCGACCAGCTCTTACCGGCAGGTCTGGCAACAATTTGGATTACAGCTCCCTCGCCTCGCTCCGCGATTTTTGAAAATCCTTCAATAAAAAGTTTTAAAGAATCCGCCTCAAGCGATTTATATGTATGCAAAGGAAGGTACTGATTTCTGGCGCCGCTTAAAAAAATCCCAAAATGTTTTCCGATTGGATTGAAAATATTATAATCCTTTGATCGTTCAATCCGCGCGTTTGGATAGAGGCCCTGAATCGCCTTTTCAACCGCAAGCCCGAAACGGCGCGGAACAGCGACATAAAAAAGAATTTCTTCTCCCACCTCCGGAATCGTAAGTTCAAGAGAAAACGACGACGGTCCGTATAAAAATTCATGCCACCGCGAATCATGAATATCACGAAAGGTGCGGTACAGCTGTTCCATAACCGCAATGCGCTCCCTCACTTTATCAACCGCGGAAAGACCCTCCGCTTCCGCAGGACTTATTTTCGGTAACAGCACCATGTAGAGCGCCGACCCGAGCGACCGCGAAAGCTCTCCTTCCCGCAAAATGGCTCTTTTCCAAAACCAAAAACCAGTGGAAATAATTCCAACAATAACCACGAGCGCGTATACAACGAAAAGAAACAAACTCATTGGAGCTTTTTCAGTTTTTGAAATTGAATAAGTTTTTCATAATACTCATCGACAAGACGATCGTGAAGCTCGTCAAGATAATAATCGCCAAGCTTCTGCGCTTCGCCAATCGCCGCAATAGGACTTTCACTAAACGACAACTCGATAAGCGTCTGAAGTTTCTCTTCCCGATTCTTATCCTTATCATCATCCGTATCATCATCATTATCATCGTCCTTCGTGATAGTATTATTTTTAGGAGTCGTTGTGCCCGTCGAAGGCGCAAGAGCTTGAATGCTCTGTTTTAACTCATTAAATCGCTCGCGAAAAACATCACGAAAAACTTCTTTTTCGCTCCGTTCGGGAATGCTCTCGCTTTTTTTCGCCTCAAAACGGCGATGCAAAATATCAAGCTCGTTTTTTGTTTCCGATGAAAATTGCGGTTCGGTCATATTTTATAGTATACACTACATAAGCATATAGCGTACAGCGGCGGAAAAAGATTCTGTATACTAGGATAGTGCCCGACCAAAACGCTACCAATTTGATTTACTTGTCATTTTGTGATTAAGTGGAATCACAATCAGTATCTTTACAAATGAGCGCAAAATGAAGCGAATTGCCGTCATATGCATCAGCATCATGGCGCTCCTCATTACAGGATGCGCCTCAACTTAAATCCACCGCCAAAGCGTTACTGATTCTCAAACAATTCAAAAAACTCTTGATGAATTTGACGCGTTGCGAAATGTGTTCATTCTTGCCAAGGGCAAGCACAACCCCGCTAGAACCGAGCTTTCCGAAAGCTTCCCGTGCTTGATTCCACAAAAAATTGATTTTAGTGAAGTGAACGAAACCCCAAAAAAACTACCTTTTCCGATAACAGAGCTCCAGGGTGATGAAGCGATCCATTGGTGGAAGACGCAGGAAACATTCCATATGATTACCCCGAAAATCGCTTTTCGAAATATGAATCAGGAGGAAATCCCCCTTCTAACAACGGTGGAATGCACTCTCCGATTTGAATCACACTATGATCAAGGCTTCGCGCCAAACACCGCCATGGGACAACGGGAGAGCCAGCGCGGAATCCGTTCATACATTGCGTTTATCTTTATCCGCGATTGGAAAACGGGCGAAGATCTTTTGCTTGATCTTCGTAAAAATATTGAAATTCTCGGAATCGACAGTCGGGTTGAAAATGACTGGTACACCCGTATATTTAAACTTTTAGGCGATGTGTTCGGCGCCGGAAAAGACGCACTTATTTCAACAAAAGTTCCTTAGGATCTATCGAAGCAGACCATTAATCCCGCCCCCGCGGGATTTT
>CAYIPF010000072.1:0-3702 GCA_964365285.1 uncultured Candidatus Saccharibacteria bacterium
CAGCGGTAGAGCAACGCTTTTGTAAAGCGTGGGTCCTCGGTTCAAATCCGAGAGGTGGCTCCAAGAACATAAAATTAAAGTTCTTGCCGATGTAGCTCAGCTTGCCCCGCCAGAGCCGATGTAGCTCAGTGGTAGAGCAACTCCATGGTAAGGAGTAGGTCGTCGGTTCAATCCCGACCATCGGCTCTGGCGGGGTGAAGTAGAGCAACTCCATGGTAAGGAGTAGGTCGTCGGTTCAATCCCGACCATCGGCTCTTGTTTAGTTAAAAATTAAAAATTGAAAGCGAAAAGTTAAATTTTAATTTTTCATTTCAAACTTTTAATTATTGCATATGTCACAAGATAATCTTTTACGAATGCAGTGCACAAAGTGCAAACGATTCAATTATTGGACGCGCAAAAATATTAAGAAGGTCGAGCGAAAACTCGAATACTTAAAATTTTGCAAGTGGTGTCGCGCTCGCACAAAGCACAAACAAGCAAAAAAAACATAACCAAGTCGCTAACTTGGTTATGGGGGCATAAGCTCAATGGCAAACTGTCGGTCTCCAAAACCGAACTTCTAGGTTCGAGTCCTAGTGCCCCCGCAGCCAAAGACAGCCTTATTTTACGGGGCTGTTTTTGTATGAGGGAAGTGAGATTCGAACCTGTTGATTAAATTGCGGTTGCCAATCTCTAATTGAGTTGGTATGCTCAATTCAGTTTTGCGTTTTTGAAAACAAGAGGGAGACCCCCAATGCCATACGATGAAAACTTTTATCGCATGTACCGCGAGTATCTTGAAGAGCCAACGGTGCGCAAAAACCATGATTGTATCTTTGAGCTTTTTACATCCTTTCTGCTTCCTGAATCGCCACGAGTAGTAGATTTCGGCTGTGGCGTAGGAGAGTATTTAACCTATGACTCACGCCACAGTAGGTATGTCGGGATTGATCGCAACAAGACAATTGATAGCACAGATTTTATTCAAGCTGACTATCTTTCTGTCGATCTTTCATTGCCATTTCCACCTAATGCATTCCTGAGTTTATTCTCGGTTGAATGTTGTCATCCCTTAGCAGTAAGGTACGACTTTTACGAAAGGGTGTTCGCTGCCTTCCCCGCGATTCGATGCGGTTTGGTGGGAGGATTCTTTTATGAATCAAGGCGAGACCAAGAAACAGTCACAGAAAGTGGTGAGCTCGTGAGTTATCAAACCATCGAAGACCCATCAAGACATATCTCGCCAAATTTTACGGAGCTACGCGCTCATCTTTATACGCCGTCCGAGATGTTTGGTCGTGATGTGGTAGAAGTATGGAAATTCTTTGTCCGAAAATAACCATCGTAGAGAGCGAGGGAAAAAGGGCGCGCGAGAGCAGTCTCGACGTGCCCTTTTTTTATGTCTGAACCTCGCTGTAATCTGGCAACATCTGGTATGTTTTGATACCCTGAAAGCAGGTTCTAACGTCGTTCAACATCTCCCGCCAAGCTTGAAAAAATATAAACCAACAATCGTTAAAAATGGCCTTGGGGCTGTTTTTCTTTTTGTTTTTATGCTTTATTTTAGAAATCAAATAAGTGCGTCTTAGTTCTTTAAAAATTAAACCGAAGAAAACGGAGGAGAGATGAGCTGTAAAGAGAAAACATTGAGATTGCTTTCGGTGTTTATTTTTTCCGTTTGTTTTGTTTTTGGTTCGTGTGTTTCAGAGCGGGTAATATCCGAATCACAGCGGTCGCAAGCACACACAGGACAACGCAGAGATCAATTTGTTGGTCCGATACATTTTTGCGGTACAAATTTGTTTCCTCGCGCGTGGGGTTCGCTTGACCTTCATCTTCAGGATAATAGAATTAACGCGATAGATATTTCAGTATATGGATTGCAAGAAAATACTTTATACGGCATTTTTATTTATGAAGCGAACCAATACTGTTTATCGGGGACATTTCACACGAATAGCGCTGGCATATATGAACATAAAAACGTTTCTTATGGATTTATATCACAGCCCATCAACTCGTTTACATTGTTAACGGCGGTTATTTTTCTTCATTCGGATAATTCGATGGTATATGATCCAAAAAAAGCACGGCGCGCTATGGAATCATCAAAGAGCGCGTGCGGTTTCCGTTAAAATTATGCCACCCTGTTTATGACAGGGTTTTTGTTTGCAAAATTTTTATATCTATTTTTACACTTGGTTTTTTTCTTTTTTCAATTATGATACACGCTATGCTTACAAAAGATATTGTTACTCATGAAGCGGAACATTTTTTAATTATCAATAAACCTGCGGGCGTGTCTGTTCATGGTGGAGAAAAAGTGTCCGGCGAAACAATCGCTGATTTTTTGGCAACGCTGTATCCGGAATTAAAAACCGTCGGAGACGCTCCGCATTTTCGTCCTGGAATTGTACATCGTCTTGATAAAGATACTTCGGGCGTCATGATTGTCGCACGGACGAATGACGGATATGAAGAATTAAAAAAAGCGTTCATGGAACGCCGGGTTGAAAAGCGCTATATCGTGCTTGCCTGCGGAATCATCAAAAAAGATTTTTGGGAAATGAAGAGTATTATTGGGCGCTCCACGAAACGCTACACGAAGCAGGCATCGCTCCCGCTTGACGAAGATGATGAAGTTGTTGATCGTGCATTAAAAAACGCAAAAGAAGCACTCACGGAATTTGAAGTTTTAGAACGATTGCAAAATCGTTTTACGCTTCTCTATGCGTATCCAAAAACAGGACGCATGCATCAAATTCGCGTACAGCTTGCTTCGTTTGGTTTCCCTGTCGCGTGTGACGGGCTCTACGGCAAACGGCACGGCACATGTCCGCGTAATTTAGGACGGATTTTCTTGCACGCTGAATCGGTTCGATTTAAACTTTTTGGAGCGGAGTACGCTTTTGCGGCTCCTCTTCCATCGCAGCTCGATGAATTTTTAAAAAAAATCAGAGTAAACGCCGTGATTGCGAAAAAATAAACTCTATGCTATATATAGAGCTTCCGTTTTAACGGCATTTTTCGCCGATTGGCGAGTTATTCATCGCAAAAATTTCTATGCAATCAATTCAAGAACTTGTAAAAAAATATCAAAAAACCGAAATTCCGCTCATACATTCGGGCGATATTATATCGGTATATCAACGCATCAAAGAAGGCGATAAAGATCGCGTGCAACAATTTGAAGGATTGGTGCTTGCGACAAAACATGGTCGCGGAATAAACGGAACAATTACGGTTCGAAAGATTTCAAGCGGTATTGGGGTTGAGCGCATTTTTCCGATTCACTCTCCGACGATTGAGAAAATCGAGGTTAAAAAACACGCTAAAAAAGTACATCGTTCAAAGTTTTATTTTATTCGCAAAAAAGCGGCAAAAGAAGTTCGCAAAAAAACCGCCTTTACGGAGGTAGCGAAATTGAACAAATCACAGGAGTAATCAAGCCCGGCACTCGCTGGGTTTTTTCTTTGTTCGCCGAAAGCGGATCTGCTTTCGGCGAACAAATTTTTAGAGACAGAAACAACGATCAATAATTAAAACAGTATTCTTGGCGCTTGAAAAGTAAAAAAAATTTAAGTATGCTTGGAATGCTCATAGAATATGCGCGGGTGGCGAAATGGCAGACGCACTACCTTGAGGTGGTAGCGACCGCAAGGTCATGGAGGTTCGAGTCCTCTCCCGCGCACCAGAAGTAACTTGTTCGGAATTAAGAAT
>CAYIPF010000073.1:0-3656 GCA_964365285.1 uncultured Candidatus Saccharibacteria bacterium
GAGAGCGAGGAAGTACTGAGTGTAGTTGAGGAGTGAAGACGACGAAATACTGAGCGCACCAGCGCGAATGTGCAAGCCGAATGTGCGAGACGGTCTAAACATTCGAAGCATATATGGAGTATCTGTTGAGAATGTTTAGCAACGGCGGAGCCAAAGTATTGAAATTGCAGTAGAATAATAATTGTGCAGTGGGTCTATTAATCTTTATCGTCGTGATTGCTTTTTCTGTCTTTCTTTTTGGTTGGTTTATTCTCGGGCTCATTTTTGGGAGTTTCATCAATGTTCTTGTATCGCGATTCCCTCTGTTCCTCTCGGGCGGAGGGATTTCGGTTTTTTCTGGCAGATCGCACTGTGATCACTGCAAGAAAAAACTCGTGTGGTACGAGCTTGTTCCGCTTGTAAGCTTTCTTGTTCAAAAAAAGAAGTGCCGTTCATGCAATGGACTCATACCGGACCAGTACGCGCTTGTGGAGCTTGCCGTTGGATGCGTTTTTTTGTTTCTTGGCGCGGTAATTGTCGGCGAGCCGATGGTAAACGGCATTACGAGCTTTGGCATCATCACAAGCCCGCTTTTTTCTCTCCATGTTGGCGCGCTCATTGCCGGCGTTTTCGCGCTTACGGCGATTTTTTTCATTGATTTGCGATATTATTATATTCCGGACATTCTTATTATTTTGTTTTTTATCTCCGGGGCGATAGAAGCGTTTTTGAGGATTTCATCTTTTCGGCAGGAGAGCTTTTTTAATCTCCTGTTTTCTGTTTTCGGAGTTTTCCTCTTTTTTTTCGCGATATGGTTTTTTTCGCGCGGGCGTGCGATGGGCTTTGGTGATGTAAAACTTGCCCCCCTTTTTCCGCTTTTTTTTGGGGCATTATTTGGAGTTTTTGCGATTATCTTTGCTTTTTGGATTGGCGCAATCGTTTCTCTTTTTTTGCTGGCGAGCGGAGAAAAGGGAATGAAAGATAGGGTTCCATTTGGACCATTTTTGATTGCCGGTGGATTCGTTGTCCTTTTTGTTCCTCAAACGGCAGAAATTATTTTTTCGCTTTTGAATGGATACTGGTATTTTTAGTTTTTAAAAACAGCTTATAGCTTATTCAAAATTTTCAATTTCTAATTTTCATTGAATTTTCAATGAAGCATTGAGACGTTGATTGAAAATTGTAAATTGAGAATTGAGAATTTTATTACCTAGCGAAGATCGGGAAGCGGATACAGCAGTGTACGCTTCCGAGCGAATGCGATGACCGAGCGCGAGCGAGGAAATACTAAGGCTAGCAAGCCGAATGTACGGGAACACAATTTTTGTTATGCGATTCATTATTCGTTATTTCTAATTCGTGATTTGTGCTTCCCGCTTGATTCCTGATTCCTGCTTCTCGCTTCTTGATTCTTGATTCGTGATATATAAATCGTGATGCGTTTTGTGTTTCGTGTTCCCCGCGGTATACTGACGGGTATTATGAGTCGCGCGGTACGAACAATTTCAGGGTATTTTAATCTCGGGATGACAATCATCGAGCTTTTAGTTATTACCGGAGTTATCGCCGTGCTCGCCGCGGTAACTATCGGCAGTCTTCCGCGCGGAAATCCACGGGGATATGTGCGAAAAGAAATAGAAAAGTTAGCTCTTGATATTCGCCTTGCGCAGAATAATGGGATTATCGGCAAGATTGATCCGCTTCCTCCTCCGTCAACACATAAAGGCACAGGATCGTTGACTCCGCCCTATTGGGGCATTCATGTTCAGCTCAACAGTCAGACGGATGGCGTAGACAATGATAAGCAATATTTCCTTTTTGCGGATACCAATGAAGATGACATATTTCGCGACAATCAAGACACCTACATTGCCTATAGGTTTGAAAATGGCATTAAGGTTGAAGACATTTCTTCTGAATCGGGTGGTGGGAATGAAATCACATTTTTTTTTAGTGTGCCATACGGGGATGCGTTTATTAAACGGGGTGGCGGTAGTGTAACGACCGGTGGATCGTTTGGAACGGTTTGTCTTTCGCGAGTTGTTCCGGGGGGACAGATAATTCGTTATAATGTGACCGTTCGGAAATCAGGTCAAATTTCAATAACAGAGAATGCTTCGTGTTTATAATTTTTTTACGATGTTTTTTTTCTTGAGCTTGAGTAAGAATTCTGAATTTGATATGAACATTTTAATGTTTTCCGCCAAAGGCGGATCCGCCTTTGGCGGAAAAAAACAGCACACTTCTCGCGGCAGTTTTGCCCCATTAGAGAACGCATTGCGATGCGCTATGAGATATATTTTTATACGAGTACGGAATTTAATGCCTCGCGCGAATTCTCTAACGGGGTTTACCCCATTAGAGAAATTAAAAAACGTTGAACGGCGAGTCGCTATGCGTTCTCTAACGGGGTTTACTTTGATCGAAACGCTTGTTGGCGTTGTGCTTTTGGCAAATATCGTTATCGGTCCTGTTGTTTTTCTCACGACTGGTTTTACGCATATCAAAACCGCCGAAGATCGTTTGACCGCGCTCTATTTGGCGCAAGAAGGCCTTGAATTAGTGCGCGCGATTAGAGATAAAAATGTTCTTACGGATCCCGATCCACTGAACTGGCGCGCGGGACTCACGGCAAATACATACAAAATGGATTTTGACGATACCGGACTTGAGATATACGGCGGTCAGTATCTTCTCTACAATAGTGCGAACGGAATTTATAGCTACAATAGCGGTGGCGTTGAATCAAAGTTTCGTCGACAGATTCAGATTGCCGATGGAATTACAACGGATGATTTTTTAGTCACCGTTTTCGTGGAATGGAACGACGGAACCGTTTTAAAAACGATCCAGCTTTCTTTGCGCTTGTATAACTGGATTTAAAATATGCCGTATCAACAAAAAAAACAAAATGGTTGTATCTTGTTTGGGTTTAGGCGCGTTCTTATACGAGTACGGAATTTAATGCCTCGCGCGAATTCTCTAACGGGGTTTACCCCATTAGAGAAATTAAAAAACGTTGAACGGCGAGTCGCTATGCGTTCTCTAACGGGGTTTACTTTGATTGAGATAATAATTGCTCTTAGTATTTTCATCGCCGCGCTTATGATAACAGGTGGTATTATTACGGCGGCGACGAGCGCGCAAAGAAAGGTGACGGAATTCCGCCGTGTGCAGGATAACGCACGGTTCGCGCTTGAATACTTGAGCAAAGAAATCCGTACGGGGAAGGAAATGGAGTCGCTTAATTGGGACGGCAGTTCGTGTATCGGACTGTGTCCGCGCATCAGATTTTGCAATGATCGCGGAGAGAGAGTTGAATATTATGCCGATCCTAATATTAATGTTTTTATCCGTTCTCATGCAGTTGCTGGCGTAAATTGTTTTGGCACTCTTGATTCGGGAACTCTTAGCATGACTTCAAATGAAATGCTGGTAACCTCTGTCTTATTTGGTCTGATTGGTGGCACTATTGGTCCTGTTGACGGTCAGCCACGGATAACCATTGTGTTTCGCGCCGATTCTGTGCCCGGACTTGTGAGCGTTCGGACAGATATGAATTTTCAAACCACGATCACCCAGCGGTTGAGAGATTATTAGTTACAAAACGCATATGACAAAATAGATCTACTGCGTAATTATTTTCGTCACGAAATCTTAAAATTATGAGCGAAACG
>CAYIPF010000074.1:0-3647 GCA_964365285.1 uncultured Candidatus Saccharibacteria bacterium
GAAGTCAAAAGGAGCGGAATTGCCACGGGATTTTTTGGCATAGCGAGCGGAGTTGCCGGCATGGGATGCGCGACGTGCGGATCGTTTTTGTTGGCGAGCGTTCTTTCTCTTTTTGGCGCATCAAGCGTGCTTGCGTTCCTACCGCTTGCCGGAGGAGAATTTGGTATTCTCGGCGTGATTCTTTTGTGGGCGTCTCTCTATATGACGGCACAGCAAATCCAAAACCCCGTCGTTTGCAAGATCAATTAATAACAACCACTATGAAAAAAAACTATTTTACAGCATTTATTACGCTTGTTGCTCTTGCGATTTTGCTAGGAGCAATAATCTTTATCGTGGACGGGCAACAATCTTTATCCGTGGATAATTCGTCAGATAAATTTTCAGATTCAGCGCGTACCGCAGGTACATTGTCTGTCAGCGAGCCGTTTTTTGATTTCGGCGCTATTTCCATGGCGGCGGGAAACGTCTCTCGTGTTTCTAAAATTAAAAACAGTGGAAATAATCCGTTACGGATTAAAAAGATATATACTTCATGCATGTGTACAACCGCTACACTGGATAATACCGGCGTGAAGCAGGGACCGTTTGGTATGCCGGGTCATGGCGGTTTTCCATCTTCGTTGAATGAAACGATTGAACCGAATCAAGAAGCGGAAATTACCGTTGTGTATGATCCGGCGGCGCATGGTCCCGCAGGAGTCGGAAAAGTGCGGCGGGTTATTTATATTGAAACTGACGCGGAGGAAAAACCATTTGAGCTTTCCTTTGAGGCGACGGTAACTCCATAAAATTATGACGGCAAAAAAAATGTTATATACGGTTGGTATTGCGGTGCTTCTTGTGCTTATTGTTTTTGTGGCGCGAAACGGCATCGCTCCAAACAATACCGTGAAAACGCCCGCAACCGTTTCTGAACCTGTACACGGACCGCATCTTGCTATGAATTCGACAGAATATGATTTCGGTAAAATCAAGCAAAGCAATGGCGCGGTTTCAACGGAATTTCAAACGGTGAACAATGGAAGCGAAGATGTTATTATTACAGAAGTGCTTACTTCCTGCAGTTGTACAACCGCGGAGATGGATAAAAAAATTCTGCGGCCGGGCGAGAGCGGAATATTAAGGGTGGTATTCGATCCCAATTATCATTATGAAGACGATGGAAGATTTTTTCGGACGGCAACCATCAAGTCAAATGTTCATGGCGCAGCGCCGGAAGTGAAAATTTTTGTTGAGGTGGAGTATGACTTGGGAAAAGATGCGCTTAAGTTTAGAGGGAATATGGTAGATTAATTATGCTTTCAATAATCGCGCACGCAATAATTAAAGGAATGGCGGGAGCAGTGGCATTGCTTGCTATTTTCTTTGTTGTTATTTCGCTTATTTCTGGTTGGACATTTACGGTAAATCAGTTTTTTGCATATTGGTATTTCATTGTTGGTTTGGCCGTAGGTTTTGGTATTCAGGTGGGGCTTTACAGCTATTTTAAACAGGCGGTCGCAGACAGTCGTGCGCAAAAAACGACGGTTGCCGTCTCTGGCGCGACTTCAGCGATTGCCATGGTTTCCTGCTGTGCGCATTACTTTGCCAACATCCTCCCGATTATTGGTGTTGCCGGCGCGGTCAGCATTATCGGCCAGTATCAGATAGAGCTTTTTAGGCTTGGGCTGTTGTTTAATGTGGCTGGTATCGTGTATATCGCGAGAAAAATAGTTATATTTCGTAAAGAGTCATTATTATTAATCAGCGGGTCTAATAAATAACATTATGAAACAACTTTCACTTAAAAAGTACGGTTGGAAATGCGTGTTGGGTGCGGAGGCAGTATACGCTGTTTGTATTTTAGGCGGGTTTTTGCCGCTTCGCAGTGCGCGTGGCATTGAATTGCATCATGCGTTCTTTGAAATTCTGCCGGGCTTCACATGGATTAGTTTCAGTAGTTTTATTTTGGGCGCCGTTTATTTCTTTGTTTCCGCCTGGTTATTCGCGTGGTATATGGTTTGGATGTATAATTCAAGCCTCGTTGAGGATGGAAAATAATTTTTTTGATATTTTGTATGTATGGAATTTGACTATACGATAACTACGGAAAAAACTTTTGACGAGGCTACGCAGAGCGTTCAAGATGAAATCGCAAAGGCCGGTATGCGCGTTTTGCACGTGCACGATGTACAAAAAACATTAGGCGAGAAAGGGTTTTTGCGCGAGCCGTTTAAGATTATTGAATTTTGCAACGCGAAGTTTGCGCATGAATTTTTGAATGTTGATATAAAAATAGGATTGTGTTTGCCGTGTAAAATAAATGTGTATGTGAAAGACGGGCACGCGGTTATTTCTGGCATGCGTCCGATTATTCTGTCGCAGTTTTTCCCGAACGCCGACCTGGGCGACAAACTGCGGGAAATTGATCGCATTATTCAAAACATCATCAATAATGCGAAATAGTTTGAGACCGCAGAAAAATACATTTTATTGTGGCTAGCGATGAGCGAGATAAAAAAAACAATTTTATCTCGTCAGTGTGCGATGACCGAACGAGAGTGAGGAAATACTGAAGCCAGCAGGCTGAATGTACGACACAACAAAGGTCAATACCGTCCGCCTTTGGCGGACGTTTGTACGAGCGGAGCGAGTTCCGATGGATACCTCGGGGCTTTGCCCCGAGGAGCTTTATCATCCTGAACGCAGTGAAGGATCTCGGATTTTGCCCTATCTACGGAATTGAGATTTTTTGCTTTGCTCAGAATGACGCTTGAGGTGTTATTTTTCTACGGTCTCAATATGTAATACGGCGATACGCGTTTGTTAGATACATGAGCAATGATCGTGTTGATTGTGCGGGCTTTTTATGTGAAACTGGCTAAAGCATTAAGACACGAATAATTAAAAAATATTTATGTGCTTTTCAGCATCGGCAAGTTTTGCGGCTGGTGGAGTTCTCACTGCCATAGGAACAGCAACAATTAAAAATGCCAAAACAAAGGCAGAGCTTCCTTTCGCCAGCGTTCCATTATTATTTGGCATCCAGCAAGCCGTTGAAGGGGTTATTTGGATCTCATTCGGTTTGCCCGCGTTGAACGCTGTGATGACATACGCGTATTTGATGTTTGCCTATGTTTTTTGGCCAATTTTCTTTCCTATTTCCGTTTTATTGCTAGAAACCAACCCTGTTCGAAAAAAATTTTTGCGGATTTTCTCGCTCATTGGTTTCGTCGTTGGAGCATATCTTCTTTTTTTTCTTTTCACGGATCCCGGCAAGGCGCACATTGTGAATCAAAGTATCGCTTATGATTATCAACATTTGTATAAGATGCTGCCATTAGCCCTCTATCTTCTTGCGACATGCGGAAGTGGTTGCATTTCGAGTTATAGAATAATAAATATATTTAGTGTTATGTTGCTCGCTTCTTTTTTTATTGCCGGCTGGTTTTTTTACGCGACATTTGTTTCCGTGTGGTGTTTCTTTGCCGCAGTATTAAGTTTTATAGTTTATGCACACTTTTATAGCCGCACTTAAGAAGTGGCGCGGATGATTGTCGCTATAACAAGAG
This sequence comes from uncultured Candidatus Saccharibacteria bacterium, assembly GCA_964365285.1. Classification (GTDB taxonomy): domain Bacteria; phylum Patescibacteriota; class Minisyncoccia; order Sungbacterales; family JBBTQR01; genus JBBTQR01. The sequence goes on from CAYIPF010000074.1 coordinate 3,555, forward strand.
CGGAGGGCATATGAATGACATGAATAATCACAAGCAAAAAAATGAGAAAAAAAACTGCTCATGCGGAGCCGGCTGTCTTTCGTGCGCGGCGGA
>CAYIPF010000075.1:0-3595 GCA_964365285.1 uncultured Candidatus Saccharibacteria bacterium
GAACGTAGGAAATACTAAGACTAGCAAGCCGAATGTACGGGAACAAAGGTCAATACCGTGCGCCTTTGGCGGACGATTGCACGAGCGGAGCGAGTTCCAACGATACCTTGGGGCTTTGCCCCGAGGAGCTTTATTTTCCAAACAAATTCTTTGCTCTCATGCAAATTGGTATGATTGGCGCGGTATATGTATTTTGGATGCGTTTCGACGAGATCGAAAATGAATTTTGGCGTAGCGGTAAAGTCGTGCCCGAGTTTGTCGCCCGTTCTTTAACGCCCGCCTTAGTGCTTGTGCGAGTTTATCTTTTAGTTGATGTGGCGGTGAGGAGCGTTTTTTTGATAGCCGTTCGCAGTCAAGTCAAGAGCGTTGAAAATATATTTTATAGCGCCGATTTTATCTTTTCGGTTGCCGTACTCTGTTTTTTGTATTTTGTTTTAGTTAGACCATTGCCGCCTGGAAAAATAACGGTTTTAAAACCCGCACACCAAGTGCCTTAGATGCGTAAACCCTGTGACCAGGGTTTTTCTTTTAATTTATGTGTTTTTCATATACAATAGGCGGGATATTATCTTTCAACGCGTCTTGCGAGTGGCCTAACATATTCGAAATTTTACCATGTCATTCATCAAAAAAATCTTTGGAGATGCCAATCAGCGCTATATTAAAACCCTCGACCCGATCGTTGCCGATATTAACGCGCGCGAAAAAGATATTGAGCGCATGTCAAACGAGGAATTAAAAGCGCAGACACAGACGCTCAAAGGGCGTTTTGTTAATGGCGAATCGCTTGATGATATTCTCCCTGATGCGTACGCGTTAGTTCGCGAAATTGCGCGTCGTTCGTTGGGGCAGAGACATTTTGATGTTCAGCTTATAGGCGGGATCGTTCTTCACAAGGGCGCGATTTCGGAGATGCGCACGGGCGAGGGGAAAACGCTTGTGGCAACGCTTCCATCATATCTCAATGCGCTTACGGGAAAAGGAGTGCATGTCGTTACTGTCAACGATTACTTGGCTCGGCGCGATGCTGTTTGGATGGGGCAGATTCATTATTCGCTTGGGCTTTCGGTCGGGTGTATTAATCATGAAAAAAGTTATCGCTACGACCCGTTGTATAAAAATGAAAAGGAGGGCGGCGCCGAAGACAAAGAGCGGGATGTAAAAGGCGGGTTTCATATTGTTGAAGAATTTTTGCGTCCATGTACGCGGCGCGAAGCGTATGGTGCTGACATCACCTATTGCACGAATAATGAATTAGGATTTGATTATTTGCGCGATAATATGGTTTATCGTGCGGAGGACATGGTGCAGCGCGGGCATCATTTTGCAATCGTTGATGAGGTTGATTCAATTTTGATTGATGAGGCGCGCACGCCTCTTATTATTTCCGCTCCGGATGCCGAGTCTCCAGAGCTGTACAAAACATTTGCCGCGATAACCCCCCACCTCAAAGAAGATATTGATTACAAAATTGATCGAAAATTTCGTGCCGTTACTATTACTGAAGAAGGAATTGATAAGGTTGAGGGCATGCTCGGCGTTTCCAATATTTACGAGGAAAAGGGTATTCGCTTTGTACATCATCTTGAACAGTCTCTTCGCGCGGAAGCGCTGTTTCATCGTGACAAAGATTATGTCGTTCGCGATGGCGAGGTTGTTATTGTCGATGAATTTACAGGTCGCATGATGCCAGGGCGTCGCTGGTCAGACGGCTTGCATCAGGCGGTTGAGGCAAAAGAGGGGGCGCTTGTCAATCAGGAGTCGCGGACGCTGGCAACTATTACCTTTCAGAATTATTTTCGTTTGTATGAGAAGCTTTCCGGTATGACCGGTACGGCGCAATCAAGCGCGGAAGAATTCCATAAGGTCTATAAACTTGATGTTATTTCAATCCCCACGCATCGCGTGAATCGTCGCGAAGATTTGCATGATCTTGTTTTCAAAACCGAAAATGGAAAATTTCTTACAACCGTTGAAGAAATAAAAAAACGCCATGAGACTGGCCAACCAGTGCTTGTTGGTACTGTTTCTATCGAAAAAAACGAAAGGCTTTCCGGGCTTTTGCGGGTTGCCGGAGTAAAGCACGAAATTCTAAACGCAAAAAACCACGAAAAAGAGGCAGAGATTATCGCGCAAGCAGGGCGCCTTGGTGCTGTTACTATTGCTACTAATATGGCGGGCCGTGGCGTTGATATTGTTTTAGGGGGGAATCCGCCGAATAAAGAAGATGCTGAAACGGTAAAGAGCGTTGGCGGTCTTCATGTTATTGGGACCGAGCGACATGAAGCGCGGAGAATTGACAATCAGCTTCGAGGGAGGGCGGGACGACAGGGGGATCCTGGCTCTTCGCAGTTTTTTGCTTCTCTTGAGGATGAGCTTATGCGCGTCTTTGGGGGCGAGCGGATCAAGAATTTGATGACAATGTTTGATTTTCCGGAGACAATGCCATTGGAGCATTCAATGGTTACTAAAACAATAGAATCTGCACAAGAGAAGATCGAGGGCTTTAACTTTGATTCCCGAAAGCATATTCTTGAATATGATGATGTTATGAATCGCCAACGCGAGGCGATTTATAAAATGCGCCGTGATATTTTACTGCATGATGACGAAGCTAAGCTCCGCCAGCAAATCTACGACATGACATTCGGAGAAGTGTCGCGCGTGGTTGATATGCATACCGCGGAAAATGTATCCAATGAAGCGATTGATCGGTTGGGCGAGATATTTGAACCGCTTTTGCAAACGGATAAGGGGGTGATAGCGAGCGAGATACAAAAATTTCTTTCTAAGGATGCAACGAATGATATTGTACGCGATGAGGTGAAGGCGCATCTTTTTGATACTTTAAAAAATACGCACGAAGCAAAGTTTCAAAAAATGGGGTCCGAAGCTCTGCGCAATCTGGAAAAAGCGTATATGCTCCAGGCCATAGATATGTTGTGGATGGATCACTTAGATACAATGGATCACTTGCGCGACTCGGTTCGGCTTCGCGCGTACGGTCAGCGCGATCCTTTAGTGGAGTATAAAAACGAAGGCATTCGTCTTTTTCGTGATTTGCAAAACGCTATAAAATCAGCCGTGGTTGCCGCGGTATTTCGCATTGGTATTCAGCAGTCGCAAGTTCACACGCACCAGCCAATTCCGGTACAAACGATCAATCTTGGTTCAGTAAGCACTCCGTCGGCGAACGGTGGTCAAGAAGTCGGTCGCAACGACCCATGTCCGTGTGGCTCAGGGAAGAAGTATAAAAAGTGTCATGGGAAATAGACCAATAGTATGGGGAATTATTATTTTTGTCGTTAGCTTGGTTGGCTTTGTTATCTCGGTTGTTTTTAATGTTATTACATTTGGCGCGTTTCGGTGGATAAGTAATGCGCTTGGAATAATTGCCTTTTTGAGTTTGCCTATTGCGCTGATTTGGAAATTGATAAGGAGAAACATAAGAAGTCGTATAAAGCAAGAAACGCCATAGAAAAAATATATTCGCCAAACTCACCGAACTCACCCCTCGCTCACTTGCATTTTTTCTGCTTTTATGCTAGCATCTAAAAATATTAGTTTTCTCGTGGTTTTCTCCATGTTTTCATGA
>CAYIPF010000076.1:0-3557 GCA_964365285.1 uncultured Candidatus Saccharibacteria bacterium
AAATTCTCGCAAAGCACACCGGCCAGTCAGAAAGCAAAATTGAACAAGATACCGACCGCGATTACTGGCTGACCGCCGAAGAAGCGAAAAAGTATGGAATTGTGGACGAGATTATCAAGCGAAAAAACGCAAAGTAAAAAAAACACCGTCCGTCATTTGGCGGACGATGTTTTTTTATATTTAAGTTTTAAAATACCAATCCAAGCAATTTTGCAAAGACCCAGCCGAGAGCGATGGTTGCCGGAAGAGTTGCGATCCATGAAAGAGCTATTTCAAATGCGATTCCCCACCGTACGCTTGAGATTCGTTTTGCGATACCGCTCCCAACAATTGCAGAGGTAATCGTGTGCGTCGTTGAAACGGGGATTCCGAAATATGACGCGATTTGAAGCGTTCCTGCCGCCGACATTTCCGCGGCAAAGCCTTGTTCGACTGACAGGGGGGCGATCCGCATGCCAAGTGTTTTGATAATACGCCAACCGCCATACGCGACGCCAATTCCAGCAGTCGCGCCAACAGAGAGTATTACCCACAGCGGGACCTCGGGATTTTTCCATCCATAATGAAGCGCTAATACCATAATCAAAACCCCCATTGGTTTTTGCGCGTCGTTTTGTCCATGGCTGAATGCAATAAACGCAGAGGATAACCGTTGAAAATTTTTGAAAATCGAAGTCATCGTATGCGCAGGTTTTTTTGCAAATAAGCGATAGACAAGCCACATCAAAAACATCCCTCCAAAAACCCCTAAAAGAGGCGAAACGACGATTGCGATAAGCGTTTTTACGAGTCCACTCCACACAATAACCCCCATTCCGCCCGATGCGATTCCAGCGCCGAGTATGGCGCCGATGAGTCCATGGGTTTCGCTTACTGGGATTCCGTAATAATACGTAGTCATGCTCCACGCCATCGTTCCCAAAAGCGCGGAAAGAACGGTGATGATTGTTATGAGTTCGAGGGATACGATTCCTTTGCCGATAGTTAGCGCGACTGCTGTGCCAGTAAGCGCTCCAACTGTTTCTAAAATTCCCGCCATAAGCACGGCGGCTAATGGCGAGATGGCGCGAGAGCCGATCGCCGTTGCGATGGCATTTGCAGCATCAGTAAATCCTCCTACAAAAGCGTACATATAACAGAAAACAATCGTGATAACGAATAAAATCAATTCGGGAGTCATGAAAAAAATTCCTAATTCCTAATTTCTAAATTAAAAATTGATAATTAATCAGCGGGTCTACTGATATTTTATGCGGAGCCGTTCAAAAATAATTGCGATATCTTCGCAAGTGTCCATCGTGTCTTCAAGTATTTGAAAAATTTCTTTCCACTTCATGGCAAGAAGAAGGTCTGTCGCTGTCATACCGGGACGATTTTTCATAAGAAGGGCAACCACTTTGCGGTGAATCATATCTCCGCGATTTTCAAATTCATGGAGCGTTTTATAGCATGTAGCGAATTCATGTGAAAAATAATCGTGTTTTTGGAGCATGATAACGCCTTTGTGAATATATGCGGCAGTTTCCAAAAGCAAAGCGGAAAAATCTTTTAGTTCCTGGCTTTCAGCAGGCATTTCATACGCAACGATGCGGTTTGCGGCTTGTTCAATGCCGTCAATGACATCATCAAGCGATTCGGCAAGCTCCTTGATGTCTTCTTTGTCCATCGGAAGGATGAAGGTTTCCTCGATTGTGTCAGTTACCGCGTGTACAATCTCATCGGCATCGCGTTCTAATGACTCGAGGTGTGATGCGAGGTTTTTTTTATCATTCCAGCGGTGCGCGAGCTCTTTGAATGCGCTCGCGGTTTCTTCAACGAGAGCCGACTGTTTTACGAGGCGATCAAATATGTCCGATTTTTTTGGGAGAAACATGATATTGTTTTTTTAAATTTAGTTTCTAATGATCTTTTGCGCAATAACTTTCGAAATATTTTTAAATTGATTGGCTTTCGTCAATTTGTTTAATGAGCAGAGGCAGGAGATTTTTGCCCGTCATTTCGCGTGGCACACGCAAGCCCAACAATTCAATAATCGTTGGTGAAATATCGGTTAAAGTGCCACCAATTTCTAGGCGCATCGTATTTGTTTTCGCTCGCGGGCGATCATTTTTTAGAAGAAAGTTTTTTCCGACAAGATATAAAGGAACAGGATTATTGGTGTGTTCGGTAAGTATCTCGCCGGTCGTTTTGCTTATTTTCAATTCTGCGTTTCCATGGTCTCCGGTGATGATTAATACCCCGCCGATATTCAGGATGACTTCCATGATTCTGCCGATTTCTTCATCGATATTTGCGATGGCATTTTTAATCGCTTCATAATTTCCGGTATGTCCAACCATATCGGCGTTGGCGAAGTTTGCGAGAATAAATTGATGGGTCGATGCATTTTGAATGATAAGGTCGGCAATTTCATGCGTGCGCATGCGCGGAGTTTCATCGTATCGCGCTGTTGCAATTGAGTGGATAAGTTCCCATTCTTCTCCCGGGTAGCGCGTTTCATTTCCGCCATTAAAAAAATAAGTTGCATGAGCGTATTTTTCCGTTTCCGCGGTATGGAGCTGGCGCATTCCAGCATCGCTCACGACGCGCGCGAGAGGATGCGTAATTTCAATCGGCGGGAAAGCGACATGCGTGAGAAGCATTTTTGAGTATTCCGTCATTGTTGCGATATAGAGATTCATGGGGCGCATATGCGGAAATTTATCAAATGAATCCTTTGCAAACGATTCGGTGATCTCCCGCATGCTGTCTTCGCGGAAATTCGAAAATATGACAGCGTCTCCGTCTCGAATCGTTCCGATCGGTTTTCCTTCGATATCCGCAATAAAAGCGGGTTCGATAAATGAGTCATAAATCTCTTTTTTGTATGAGTCGCGGATGTATTCTGACGCGACGGTGATTGGAGTCCCTTCGCCATTCATAAAAAGCCGATGGGCGCTTTTAATGTAATCCCACTTTTCATCGCGATCCATCGCGAATGTTCTGCCGATGACGCTTGCGATTTTTACAGTTGGGTAGAGTTTTTGGAGGCGTTCTTCAATGTGCGGAATAAATTTTCCTCCTTCATTGGGAGGCGCGTCTTTTCCGTCCGTAATGATATGTAAAAATACTTCTGGCAATTGTTGAAGTTTCACAAATTCAAAAAGCGCGTAAAAATTATCGATATAACTGTGTACCGATCCGGACGAAACAAGACCAATGATATGGAGCCGTGTTCCGAATGTTTTAACGTGCTCTGCCGCCCCCACAAGCGCTTCGTTTGAAAAAAAAGATCGGTTTTGAATCGCAAACATAATGCGCGGAAGATGGTGGTAGACGATCGCGCCGGCGCCGATTGTTAAGTGTCCAACTTCGGAGTTTCCTGATTCTCCCCACGGCAAACCGACGGCAGTTCCTGATGCTTGGAGCGTTGTAAATGGAAATTTTTTTTCAATAAAATCAAGATTTGGCTTTACGGTTTCATAAATCGGATTGCCGTATTTTTCGTTTGATATGCCAAAACCGTCCAAGATGAGGAGGACGACCGGGCGATATGTTTTTTTAGGGGATTGATTTTC
>CAYIPF010000077.1:0-3486 GCA_964365285.1 uncultured Candidatus Saccharibacteria bacterium
ATATAAGACCCCCTTAGTTAAAGATGTTTCCTGTTACAACCAAATAATTTCGGCTGCAACTTTATGAAAATTCCTCACCAGATACACTGTATATGCCTCAAAATTTTCATCTCGTTTCGCTCAAAATTCTTGAGTTTTATCGACGGAAAATCTTTAATCAGCGGGTCTATGAAAACTTGAAAGCTTCGCTTCCAAGGAGGCGCTACACAATCGGAGATTTTTCCCGCTCAATCCCGACAAGCACGCCCTTCAGAGAGTCCAAATCCTCAAGAATAATTCCCGTACCGCGTACAACAGCCGTCAAAGGATCTTCCGCAATATGGACAAAAATTTTTGTTTCTTCCTGCAAAAGACGATCAAGACCGCGAAGAAGCCCGCCGCCACCAACAAGCACAATTCCTCTCTGCATTATATCGGCGATAAGCTCCGGAGGCGTTTCCTCAACGGCGCCTTTTACCGCGTTTATGATCGTTGTGATTGAATGGCGAAGCGCGCGACGAATTTCCGAATCATCCAAAACAATCTCTTTTGGAAGACCCGTAATAAGATCGCGACCGCGAGCGCGCGCCTCAAGAGGTTCCGGAAGTTCATAGACCGACCCGATAGCAATTTTAATATTCTCCGCGGTTCGTTCGCCCAAGAGAAGTTTATACTCATCGCGAACAAAACGAATAATGTCTTCATTAAATTTATCGCCAGCAACTCTGATATTTTTTGAAATAACAATTCCGCCCAATGAAATAACCGCGATATCGGTCGTGCCTCCTCCAATATCAATGATCATCGAGCCGACTGCTTCCTGAATCGGAAGCCGAACGCCAATTGCCGCGGCCATCGGCTCTTCGACAAGATATACTTCCCGAGCGCCCGCGTTCTTTGCCGCATCTTCAACTGCCCGCCGTTCAACCTCCGTAATTTCTGATGGGATTCCAATGACAATTCGCGGCCGCGCAAATGGGGCGGATGTCTTTTGATGAACTTTTTTAATAAAAAACCGAAGCATTTCCTCCGTTACCTCGAAATCCGAAACGACCCCCTGCACCAATGGACGCGTTGCCGTAATATACGCGGGGGTTCGTCCAACCATTTTTTTTGCCTCGGTGCCTATGGCGAGAATTTGTCCAGTTTTTTGATTTACCGCAACAACGGACGGTTCATTAATAACAATGCCCTTACCACAAACATACACAAGCGTATTTGCGGTTCCAAGATCTATGCCTATATCATGTGAAAAATAACTAAAAAATTTATCGAGCATTTGTTTAGCTTCTCATTAGCTTTTTGATTTTTTTCTAGAAAGCTAATTCTTAATTCGCACTTGAAAAGTATAGCATTTACGAGCTTTTTGTACACTTGACTTATTATGATATTAGTAGTACAATTTTTACAGGACATAGAAATACAACAAGCCAACTCATGAGTTCCGGCATAACAGCAAAAACTTTAGAATTTATATGTTATTCTCTAAGTTAAAAAGTTATTCTGTATCTGCGTCCGGAACTCATGAGTTGGCTTGTGTGGATCTTTAACTTTTTTAACAATATAAAAAGGAGGGCTCATAAATGCCTGACTACTGTGTTTGGGGATTATCTGGAAGTATAGAAAGTGGCGGGATACTCTCATTCGTACTCGACGAATCTGAGACCTTCCGGTCTCAAGATGAAACGCGATTCAAGATCAACGCCATTCTTAAACGGGAAGACAGACACCTCGAACTTCAAGGTCTGATTTTTTATGAAACAAACGAAGAGCGTCCAGCAACTCTTGTTCTGGATGCTGATTATGACGAGAAGCGCAATCCTGCGCTGTTGTGGTTCAATCCTCACGGAAAGTTGATTTTACAGCCATAGCATTGTTTTTGTTCTGTATTTTTTTCTTCCGACTTCAGACAACAAAAGGAGGTTCCGATGTCTAAAAAAATTCTTCTGCTCGATGAAAAAAAGATGGATGATTTGTGTAGTACGCACCTCTTCAGCGTAATTCCGTGCATATGGTGTGCACAGGACGCAAGAGAATGCGAAGAGGAGCCAGAAGCCATCATTGATTCTGGTGAAAGAGTGCCTAAATAAAACCGAAAGCAATCCATGGAAAAATGTAGCCAGACGCTGACACCAGCGTCTGGCATTTTTTTAAGTTATTTTTTTCTGTCAGAGGCGGATCTGCTTTTTGGCAAAAAAAATGCAATAACCCTTTCCAGCGCCACCAATTTTACCGCATCAGAGTTGCGCCGTTTTATTTCAACCGACTTCTTCGCAATGGTTTTTTCCGATATAACCAAACGAATTGGAATTCCTAAAAGATCCGCGTCAGCAAACTTCTGTCCCGCGCTTCGATCTCTGCGATCATCATATAAAACTTCAACGCCTTTTTTTTGAAGCTCAGCGTATAATTTTTCGCCTGCCTTTTTAATTTTTATATTTTCTGTGGTGTCTTTTGATTCAAGCGCGATACAATGCACAGTAAATGGCGCGATGTTCTCCGGCCAAATAATTCCCCTCTCATCATGCATAATTTCAACGACTGTTCCCATCAAACGCCCTGGTCCGATGCCGTAACTTCCCATCACAACCGATTTTTTATTTCCATCCGCATCAACATACTGGAGATTAAAAGCGTCGCTAAACTTTGTTCCGAGCTTAAAAATATTTCCAACCTCAATACTTCTTCCAAGCGCAACTGTTCCGGTGCATCGCGAACACCGCTCTCCTTCTTTCGTTTGGCTAATCTCCTTATTTTGAGCGTATCCACACAATACGCAGTACAGAAGCCAATCCTCACCTGCATCCGATAAAACTTGAAACTCGTGGCTGAAGCTTTTTGTAAACGACCCTCCGGACGCTTCGGTTATATACGCCTTCAGTCCCACGCGCTTAAAAACACGCTCATATGCCATTTTTGCAATGCTGTAAAATCGTTCGAGATCAGCTTCGTCTGTATGAAAGCTGTACAAGTCTTTCATTAAAAATTCTCGTCCGCGAATGAGACCCGATTTCGCACGAGGCTCATCACGAAATTTTGTCTGAATTTGATACACCGCAAGCGGTAAGTCCTTGTATGAAAAAATGGATCGGGTTGCAATTTCGGCAATCGCTTCTTCGTGCGTAAATCCCAAACCAAATGAATGCCCGGAATTGTCGTTAAGCCGATACATGACACCGCGCGCGGAATCCCAGCGACCGGTTTTTTCCCAGCGCTCACGTGGCTGAAATGCCGAAAGAAACATCTCCTGCCCGCCAATACCATTTATTTCTTCGCGAATTATGGTGTTAATCTTTGAAAGAACCCGAAGTCCAAGTGGAAGAAAATCATGAACTCCCGCCATCGTTTTATATATAAAACCGCCCCGTTCAAGAAGTATGGCGTTTTTAGCTATTTCATCTTTTGGATTTTCCTTAAGTGTTTTCCCGAAAAGTTGTGATTGCCTCATATAGTAGACCTGTTGCGTAATAATTTTCGTAGCGAAATTTCCAAATAGCGCGCGAAACG
>CAYIPF010000078.1:0-3478 GCA_964365285.1 uncultured Candidatus Saccharibacteria bacterium
ATGTAATAATGTAATCCATTATAGTAATCCATTATAAAAAAAACACGGAACATATGCCTGAAGAAACAAATCCTCAAACACAACAAATCGGACTTGATGGAATTATTGAAAAACCACTTAAAAGTGCGTTTGAAATTGTTGATGAAAAAACAAAAGCAATGCAACCGCCTCAGGAAAAACAACCCAAAGAAATTTCCGTCCCTATTGACCAACAAGCCGAAGTTATTCATGAAGAAAATGATGTGATGGAGAGTGCTCGGCACAATACTCAAAATGCCTCTGAATCTTCCACCGCTCCAACGCCAGAAATCAATCCAGAAAAAATCGCAGCCAAAACCGAGACCCACGAACAAAATGCGATTCGAGAAACGATAAAAGAATTTCAAAAACTTCCGCCCGAAAAGAAGAAGTCATGGCTTGAGGGAATCGCAGGAATCGGATTTACCGTTCAGGAAATGAAGGGGAAATTTTTCTCATTCGCTTATGGTGAAATTGAGAAAAAGCTTACCGAAAAAGGCAGATCACACGCGGAACAAAGTACGACGGCGCGCTTTGTCAGCGAACTGCGAAAATCATATGAACGAACCACTGAAGAAGCCATTGAAAACAAAAAGAAACTGCATATAGCGAGCACGCTTGGAAGAGCGGGTCGCACAGGTTTGAGCGCGGTAACTTTAATTGGCAACGCAACTCTGTACGGAAGAACAATTACGGATATTGCGGGCCTGACAGCCGGAACATCAACTCGCTATGTTTCAATGGCGGCGATGGCTCTTGCGCGCGGAGGAGAAGTGGCAAAAGAAACGCGATTGGCATCGGCAGAAAGCATTGATGACGCGCGAATACACGACATAGATACAGCGGCCAAAGAAGCATGGAAAATATATGAACTTGCCGGAGGAAAATCCGCCACGATGCATGAAACGGGCGATACAATTCAAGCGATAAAAGGTTCTGATATAAGCGGAAAAGAAATTTCGCTTGAAACGGGCGCCGGTACCACGATTTCAAAAGAAGACCTTGAACACGCGTACAAAAAACAGCTTGGCGACGATCTGCTTAATCGCCTGGCGGAAAAACCGGAAGGGCTTATGCAGGCACTGGCGCAGAAGATAGTAAAGTTCCAGATTAACCGACAATTTAAAAAAATCAATCAGGAGTTTTTTAACGCGAAATACGATGCCGCAGATTCTTTAGACCAACGGAGACGCGAGGAGCTCGTGTTAAAAAAACACGCAGCATTTCTTCGTACCGCTGACCGTTTTGTAGGTAATAATGCAACGATTGATCTCGTCGCGTATGGAAGCGGGCTTTTAGAAAAAGGCGGAAAAGCTCTTGCTATCGCGATGACTCTTGATACGCTCACGCGAGGGACGCTGTGGCTTGATCGGGAATTTTGGGGAGGAAAAATTAATGAAACGCTCGCAAGCGCCTTGGAAGGAAACGAACCAAGCGTTGAATTTCGCCATGACGGTGAACCGACCGAACACGCGCTTAAAAATCTATCGGAAAATATCGCAGGAGGAGAAAGCATCAGCGAAAAAAATGTTATTGACGCCATAACACCCGATCAAAAAACATCGCTTGAAGAAATAGAAAAAACGATGATGGAACGATCAATCAGCGAAGATGCCCAGACAATACCCGAAGCTTCTACCGATGAAATTGAAAAAATGATGATGGAACGATCAATTAATGAAACGCTTCCAATTGAGGCGTCTGCATCGTTTACTGAAACGGTTCAAAAGGGCGATTCCGTTTGGAAAATGATTGATCGCGCGCTTGAAAAAGAATATGGCGCGGGATTTGATCCGGCAAAAAAGACATTTATCATTGACGCAATAAAAGATCGCATCGCCACCAATCCCGAAGAATTTGGTCTGAAAGCGGGACAAAACATCGATCAGCTTGAAATCGGACAAAAAATTAATTTGTCTACAACACTCGGAAATCGCGAATATATGGATCAGCTTATGCAAAAATCCGGCGCTCTTTCCGAAGAAACATTGCAATCAATAACGAAAAACGATGCCACGCTCAACGAATTGCGCGATGCGCATCCTGACGCGCCATTTACAACGGAACAAACGGAAGAAATTCTTCATGGAGAGGGGCATGTGCTTGCTGAAATGCCGTTTGTCGCAGAACCCTCAGAATCCGCGCCAATGGAAACTACTGCCGAACCGGAAATAAAACAAACAGCGGAAGCATCAAATGAAGCGATTCAACAACCGGCAGAAAAACAAACGGAAATTGCTGAAGAAAAAAAATCAATTACTGATGCTGAACATCGTGCAGAAGAGCAAAAAATAGCCGAATCCGCCGAACAAGCGCCCATCACCGAATCGCTTGAAGAAAAAATGCGCATTATAAAGCACATTGAGACAAATCGCAGTGTCTTGCTGGAGCTTGGACTTCATGAACGCGTCGTGCATGCATTGCCGGATAATTTGCTTGCGGATATAAAACCGTTGGATATGAACGCCTACGAGATCGCATATCGTGATCTCGGCATTGAAAATTTTGATAATGAAACAGCAATACAAAATTACACCGTAGAAACCTTCACAATACTAACCTCGAACAATAAAAGAGCGATGGCTGACTGGATACGAGAATATCGAAGCGTAATGATAGAAAACGCAAATGAAAACCCGTTAATAACGGCGAAATATATTGACGATCGTGTTGATGAACTCAAAAAATATCTTGACATTTCTTCGATTGAAAAGGCGCCGATGCCAATAGCAGAAGCTCCAATTGAAACTGAATCGGCGCAGAAACACGCGCCGATTACTGAACCGATAAAAACATCAGAAGATGTTGCTATAAAAAATACAAACACGCTTTATGAAGAAAGGCTTGAACGCCTTATGAAAGGAGGGGTTTCTAAAGAAGACATCCAAAATCTAACAAAAGAAGATATCGCGGGATACAGCGACGATCAAATAAAACGCGCCATTGACGGAGCGGAAAAAATAAACACATCCGAAGCACATAGGATTGAGGAAAACATAAAAACTGCTCTGCAGGATCAAGAAAAAGTCGTTCGGATTGAGAACGCCCTGCGTGAGCAAGAAAGAGCCGTTGCAGAACAGGCAAAAACTCTGGAGGGCGTTATACAGACGCCACAAAATCTAGAAGCTTCTGCCGCGATTGAAATTGCGCGAAATACAATTCGAGATCAGGAAATTCAATATGGAAAAATGATTGAAAAAATAAAGAGCGGCGAAGATTCTTTGCAAAACTCAATCTTGCGAGAAAACAAAGATTCGCGACTTTGGCAACTTGATGTAGAACAAAGGATCGCGAAAACAATTTCCGAAAATCCCGAGAAATATGCAAAGTATCTTCCTGAAGAAAACGCCGTTGTTTTTGAAGGATCAATCATGGTTCCCGGCAGACCTGGAAGTCCGATTAAAGAATTAAAACAACCATTTAATGTATTGATAGAGGGCGTTTCCGCTCGTCTCTCCAA
>CAYIPF010000079.1:0-3370 GCA_964365285.1 uncultured Candidatus Saccharibacteria bacterium
TCATCTCGCACAACAAAACGCTTGCCGCACAACTCTATCAAGAGCTAAAGGAATTTTTTCCTGAAAATTCCGTTCACTACTTTGTTTCATACTACGATTACTATCAGCCCGAAGCATACATTCCCCAAACAAATACATACATTGAAAAAGACGCGAAAATCAACGATCTCATTGATTCCCTGCGCCACGCGGCGACCGCCTCAATTCTTTCACGGTCCGATACAATCATCGTTGCGTCAGTATCATGCATCTACGGCCTCGGGAACCCGGAAGAATACGAAAAAGCGTCTATTGAAATAAAACGCGGTCAGCGTATAACACCACGAGAACTTGCGAAGAACCTTGTTACACTTCAATACAAAAGAAATTCCATTGATCCGCAACGGGGCGAATTTCGTATGCGTGGAGATACGATTGAAATAACAACCCCCTCACATGAGGAGGTTGTTCGAATTGAGTTTTCTGCCAAGAGCGGAGAAGAAACCGCGATTACGGCAATTTCAACACGCCGCCCCGACATAGACGCCACGTTCTATCCGTTACACGCCACTCGCATATTTCCCGCAAAACATTTCATCCCGCCACAAAAAAAACTTGCGTTAGCACTTAAAAATATCCGCACAGAACTCCGCGAACGGCTTTTGTATTTAAAAAAGAAAGGAAAACTTCTTGAAGCCCAACGCCTCGAAGAACGCACGCGCTACGATCTTGCAATGATTGCGGAAATGGGTTATTCCCCTGGAATTGAAAACTATTCGCGACACCTTGATTTTCGCGAACCAGGAAAGCCCTCATACACGCTCATTGATTATTTCAAAAAATCGCATCCTAACTTTTTGACTATCATTGATGAATCGCACGCAAGCATTCCTCAAATTCGAGGCATGTATGCCGGTGATAAGTCGCGCAAAGAAACGCTCATTGAATATGGCTTCCGTCTTCCATCGGCGCTTGATAACCGTCCGCTTCGTTTTGAAGAATTCCAAGAAAAAGTCGATCGCGTGCTCTATGTTTCGGCAACACCGGCGGAGTATGAACTTAAAAAAAGTAGCTCGCATATAGCCAAGCAAATCATCAGGCCGACTGGCCTTTTGGATCCGAAAATCGAGATACGCAAAACAAAAAATCAAATTCGCGATATTATTGGGGAAATAAAAAAACGGTCGAACGCGGGCGAGCGATCGCTCGTGCTTACGCTTACAAAACGGCTTGCCGAAGATATTACCGATTTTCTGAAAGAAAACGGGATTAAAACCGAATATCTTCATTCAGACATAAAAACCCTCGAACGCCCCGAAATTCTAAAAAATCTTCGCATGGGAAATTTTGACGCGTTAGTCGGCATCAATCTTCTCCGGGAAGGCCTTGATCTGCCGGAGGTTTCTTTTATTGCGATCCTCGATGCCGACAAAGAAGGGTTTTTACGAAACGAAACAACGCTTTTACAAATGATCGGTCGCGCCGCACGGCATGCGCACGGAAAAGTAATTTTCTACGCCGACATCATCACCGCATCAATGAGCAAAGCCATTGATACGACGGAACAGAGAAGAAAAATTCAGCATGGGTACAATAAACTTCATAAGGTGGTCCCTCGTCAAATCATAAAAGACATCAGAAAATCTATTCTTAGTGCGCGGGATACTATTCAAAAAAATGAACTAGAAGATACGCTTGGTTCAAAAAAAGATGGGGTTAAAAAATTCATTTCAGTGCTTGAGCTCGAAATGAAACGCGCGTCAAAAAAAATGGATTTTGAATTAGCCGCGAAAATTCGCGATGGAATAGAAAAAATTAGAAAAGAAAAAACCACGGGCACGGATTGAAATCACGCGCGCAGAGATATAAAAATGTAGAAAAAATTCATCGTCATTATCCTGCTACAGCACTTGGAACGAGAACAGATGTTTTTTGGCGGTGAGCGTTTTCTATCGTCTCTATTATCATTTATAAATTTCGTGCACACCAATATTGATAAAATCAATTTTACCACTGTAATATGGTTTCTGCGGTAAGTTCTTTTATTTCAGCTGCGGCCTTGCCCACTATATTTTCTAAAGGATGTACATTTATTAAATTCCCTATTTTAAGATCGCTGATTGAAAGTGTTTTTACAGACACAACCAGCTGATCTACCGGTAACGGAGTTTTGGGATTCTTTTCTATATCAGCATGATATTTATTAACGATAGCATCAATCTCTGATTGGGATCTCAGAACCTGCTTCGTAATTTTTGTGTTCTGTGTCACCTTTATCATTGCGGACTTCTGAGTATTTTCTATTCCATTGCTTCCATTGCTCGAAAAAGAAATTTCAATGAGCGTATTGGCGTTTTCTGTTTTAATAGAAAGAATTTTTCCAATCAAAGAATTGACGGTGAATCTTTTACCAAGCTGCGCTACGAAAGATTGGGGAAGATTATTGGAGGGGAGTGCCGGGACTACCGAAGAAGGTGCCGGGACTGCAAATCTTACAAAACGAGAAAAAAAATAGTATTGGCCTATTCCATACAAAACAAAACAGACAGCGATCAAAACAATTGTTTCCTTCCGAGTAAAATGTTTTACTTCATTTTCCATACAGTAAATATCGTTATGATGTAAAGCCTACACTACACGACCCACCGGGTCTACTACTCAACCAAAGACTACCCGCCATATATACATTATTAGTTATGGTGGTAGTAATGCCTCCAGAACTGTTTCTCGAATATGAAATGGATACAGCGTTTCCCAAACTCATGTTTGCTTGAGCCTCACCGCAATTGCTGCCCTGATAACAGCCCTGTACGCTCTGCCCAATACCAATCGCTGTGTAGATCCACGGACCCGAAACCATATATATCCTCGCATTTGCATCATAACTTGCATGGAAAGTAACCTGAAATGGTGATGTTTGTTCTTGACAGGATATGTTTTCGCTTATTGAAGGATGCCAAATAACCACGGTATTGTCGGCCGCAGAATTTGCGACTAGATCTCCTACTGATATATTAAATACACTGGTTCCTAAAGAATTCGTACAAGTTGAATTTACAACCAATGATCCGCTACCCGAACAATCCACGGCTTGCAAATAAACTGTTCGACCGCGACTTACTGTGACGGGAAATCCAATATTTCCTCCGGGGGGGGTTCTGTTGGTTCTGTGAATACAGCGTAAGAAAGCGTACTGAAAAACACCGCTCCAACGAGAAGCCCGATGAAAAGGAGGCGTATGCGATTAAAGACGGGGGATTTCATTAAATGCATGGTGTCTAATTACCAATGAGGAATTGCAAGGCATTGAATCCACAATTTCCAACTATAACTATTGCAGACACTTTAACCTGTTAACTATATTCTACTTCACCCCCAAGCGTTATGCAAT
>CAYIPF010000080.1:0-3166 GCA_964365285.1 uncultured Candidatus Saccharibacteria bacterium
TATATCAAAATTTAAACATTTTTGAAAGAAAAAAAGCCCCGCGCATGGGGCTAAACCGCTAATCTTAATTTTTCCAAAATTTCTGGAGAGCGAAGCTTGGCCATTGCTTCGTTCTGAATTTGACGGACGCGCTCGCCGCTTAAGTTCATAACACGACCAAGACCTCTGAGCTCTTGCTCGGGCTCATCATCAAAACCGAGGCGCCTCCGAATAACAAATTGTTCCCGTGGAGTAAGAACCTGCTCCATGATCTGTTTTATAAACTCAACGCGCTCTATTGCGACATACAATGCTTCGGGAGTTTTCTCTTTATCATCGGAAATACAATCTTTCAAACGCATATCTTTCGTGTGCGGTATACGCCCATCAATTGAACGCGAAACCTGAAAAATCACATCACTTTCTAAAACATCATTGATTTTAATGCCGAGCTGTTTAGCAACTTCCTCCGGTTTTGACGCGCCCGCAAAGCGTTGATTGAGGTTTTTTTGCACCCGCGAGATTTTACTCCTTAATTCGTATTTGTGTACCGGTACGCGGACACCACGGCTTTTATTCGCATACGCGCGCGTGATTGCCTGACGAATCCACCAATGAGCATATGTAGTAAAACAAAATCCCATCGTATGACGATATCGTTCCGCCGCTTTTATCAGCCCTGTATTTGCTTCTTCTATAACATCAAAAAAACTCAATCCCGTACGAGCACGAAAATATGGTTTTGCGATAGAAACCGCAAAACGAAGGTTTTTTTCTACAAGTTCATTGCGCGCTTTTTCAAAAACCATTCGTCCTTCGTGGAATCGTTTCTCTGTTTCCGCAAAATAATTTAATTCCGCAGAATCGGCTCGTTCGTGAAGAATTGTTTCGACTTTCAAAAGTGCTTTTTCAATAAGGTGAAACTTTTCTGATCCTGCGGTTCCCAACACCCACACCTTACTTTTCAATGCGTCGAAAATTGATTGTGCGAAACGATTTTTTCCACCTCTTTTTTTTAAAAGAACGCGAAAATCACGAAGAGCACGAGCAATCATTCTTCGGCCCTCATCTATTCGTTTTGCAATCTCGATTTCCAATTCTCGCGAATGACCCCTGCCCAATGCCGTAATATTTTTGAAATACGCCAAATCAGGATCAAAATTTTCCCCTCCAACTTCGATCGCTAAACCTTCTTTCATCGAATGCCTCCTTTTGTAAAAGAGCTTTTACTTTATTTTACCGTACTGATATTTTAAAAAAATAGCAAGCTTACTGGCTATAAAAATGGGGTGGGACGACGAAGTCGTCCCACCCCAAAGGATGGCGAACATTATGCCTTTTCAGCCAATTTACCTCGCCACATGGCATATTGACTGATCGGCACCATCCTTATTTGTCATTCCTTGTTCCTAATTCGTAATACGCCCCTCTCATTTTTTCTGTTAAGGACGCGGGCAATCGGAATCGCGCAAACGATGCTCAGCGCTAGAAACATCAAAAACAAGAACTCTTCTGGTCTAAGTATTAGCATGACATCCTCCTTGTTTCATGGTTAGTGATGGCACGGAATGCAAAACGCTTTTACGGATATATAACAACTCTCCGATATTCCTTGCCCGTTCGAGCGTTAAAAAGGACGAGGAGCATTTCGTAACTACCGATGTCCTCAACTTCAAAATATAAAAGCATTGGAAGCTTTTGATCAGTATCGACAATGCGCACAAGAGTCATGGCAATCGCATTATCCCAAGAGGCATTCGGAAGTTTTACGGGTGCTTTTACGCAGAAAGTTCTCAATTCTTTGTCGAGAGGACTTGTAACCCTCATATAATGCTTTCCGGCAAATTCTACACCATTTTTACTGTCGCAGTTTTGTACACCTTCCCAATATTTGTCAGGGATCTGATACGGCTCCGCGTACGCGAAACCGCTAAATATGCTAATTATCAACAAGCCCAAAAAAAACGCAACGGCAATATTGAGCATAATATCGATGAATCTTTCCGCAGAGCACCCCACAAAGCACCTCCTTTTTTATATTTCAAAGAGAATTAAATTGTACCACTTTTTATTATATTAGTCAAGGATAATTCCACCTCCTAAAAGTTCAGTTTCAACGGCATTTTTTTGATATAAAACGAGCGATTGACCAGGCGTTATCGCCCGTTCAGCTTCTTCAAGCGTTACCTTAAAAGTCCCATCCTCTTTTGTTGAAGCTACAATGCATTTTTTTAATGACGCGCGATAGCGCGCGCGAGCCAATACCATAAATGACGCTTGAGGAATCACACCGGAAACCCAGGAAGTTTTTGAAATTAAAAATTCCTTGCGATAAAGTTCCGGTGAATTTTCCGAACCAACAATCAATATGTTGTTTTTTATATCCTTGCCCACGACATACAACGGTTCTCTGCCTCCGCCAAAGCCAATACCATGTCGCTGACCGATAGTAAAAAACTCTACGCCCTCATGCGTTCCGACTATCTCTCCGCTTGTGGTAACAATTTTTCCTTCATGCGTGGAGATTTTTGTTTTTAAAAATTTTTTTAGATTCAGCTCGCCGATAAAGCAAATGCCCTGACTGTCTTTTTTCTCTGCCGTAAGCAGATTAAACTTGCGGGCGAGTTTTCTTACTTCCGGTTTTGTATATTCGCCGATTGGAAACAAGCAGTGCTTCAGTTCGTTTTGTGTCAGCGTCCACAAAAAATAACTTTGATCTTTATTCGTGTCTTTTGCTTGTAATAATTGGGAATTTCCGCCAGAGGCGGATCCGCCTCTGGCGGAAGAAATTGGAAATTGATCATTCCGCCGAAGGCGAACATAATGTCCCGTCGCAATATAATCCGCGCCCTCTTTCAACGCTCGTTCCAAAAAAACTTTAAACTTTATTTCGCGATTGCACATAACATCCGGATTTGGCGTGCGTCCCTCAGCGTATTCGCGAACCATGTATTGGGTGACTGCCTCATAATATTCTTTAGAAAAATCCCAAGTCTCAAACGGAATTCCGAGTTTAATAGAAACTGCCATTGCGTCTCTACGTTCTTCTTGCCACGGACAAGGCCATTCCGGATCAACCCAGTTTTTCATGTATACCCCGCGCGCACTAAATCCGCGCTCTTTTAAGAGCGCGGCAGCAACCGAAGAATCTACTCCGCCAGACATCGCAATAATTACTTTCTTTTTT
>CAYIPF010000081.1:0-3092 GCA_964365285.1 uncultured Candidatus Saccharibacteria bacterium
CGCTCGGAAGCGTATACTGCTGTATCCGCTTCCCGATCTTCGCTAGGTAATAAAGAGCGTTGCGCTAGTTTCTTGAACTTGCCCGCGTATTTATTGACAAATTTTAAACATTATGATAATATATAAAAATTCGTTTTATCTGTAAAAGTAAGGACTTTTACAACTTAATCACAAGGAGGAGGGGATAATGGATTTTTTGAGGCATGTTATTGTCACGCATACGCGTTCTCAACTGTCGGACCTCTGTGCTCAAAAACTCATTGAGCGGTATGGGACAGAGGAAAAGTTTCCCGGCATAAGCCGTGGCATTGAAGTTCTTTACACAAAGGATGGCGGAGCAAGTTTACGGGATCGAGACGGGAGATTTGTCGTTCGAGGCATTGAACTTGAAGGCAAAAACAATATCAGTTTTGTTGGTGTCGGTCGCGGAAAGTATGATGAGCACGGCACTGGCAAAATTGATTGCGAAGCAACGCTCGTAGCGCGGGATTTGGGTTTGGTTCGGGATCAGGTTGACTCGGATAATTTTTACGAGCTCGAAAGAGATAGCCGGGTTTTTAAGATTACGAGTAAGGACGGAAAACGATCAAAAACTTTCATCGTTTCCGATGCCCATTTCACGCATTTTTTGAAAGCGGTTGCGGAAGACGATATTAAGGGATCTGGGATATTTTCACTTGGAAGCATTATAAAAATGCTTCATCGTGCCCATTATGACGCGAATTGTGTCAGAGAGATCGCGTTTGCAGTTTTTGACGCGGCGGCAAAAGGCCCGATTTTAAAAGCAGAGCGACAAGATCGGTATCGTGATGCTGTTCGTTTGCTTGTTTCGGAACTTAGTGCCACGCGCGGTTCATATCACGAATTGGCAACGCAAAGGATTAAGAAGTGGTTGGAAAAGCGTTTAGATAATATGCAATTTCAGCCGTTTGATCTCGTTGACTGTGTGATGTTGCTAGCGCGCGAAGGCGTTGACGCCGGCAAATGGGCGTGGCCGATTCTTGAGATGGAACTTCAAGATCAGCATCGATTTCACACTGAAAGCGCTATGGAGGCGAAGAGAGCGAAACTTATTGATGTCGCGCTTACGGGCTTTGAGCAAAACAAGTCGCCATGTGAGAAGCGGGTTGTTGCCGTCATTGAATCAGACGATGAGCGAGTTCATGCGTATCTCATGGCACGGGAACTTGGGTATTATGCTTGCTGTGTCGTTAAGAAAAACAGCAAAGGGCAGGTGCAAGTTTTCCCAGGAAGCTATGAGGTTACATACGACAATGGCCGGAAGCTCAAAACCGATCAAAAGCCATTGACATGTGGTATGCCGTATATTACGGCGTCAATTCGTGACGCGGAGTGTAATGCGAGAGAAATTTCTTGCACAGCGAATTGGGATATCCTCACTTCTGACGATGGTCCAAAAGATGAGAGGAGCTGGTTTTTCCATCGTCTTACCGGTTGGCTTATGAATGGCTCGTTG
The DNA here is from genome assembly GCA_964365285.1 of uncultured Candidatus Saccharibacteria bacterium. Taxonomy (GTDB): domain Bacteria; phylum Patescibacteriota; class Minisyncoccia; order Sungbacterales; family JBBTQR01; genus JBBTQR01. Next base: position 1,478 of record CAYIPF010000081.1, read on the forward strand.
ACGGCACCTGATGTGTCGCCAACCAAGCTTTCGCTCGATAAAATTGCGGAGATCATTTGTGAGGGAATGAGCGATAAGTATCGAGACCTTCGCGCTCGAGCAATCGAGAATTGGAAAGCGCGAAAATAGAAAAAGGAGGTGTGTGTTGCCCCGACGATGGCGTCGGGGCAATTTTTTTGATTTCTATAAAATTTAATGATACAGTATTTGAGTGATTTAAATATGAAAAAATACAATATTCAAAAACCTTTACGGCAATTTTCAAATCAAATTATGTGGGCGTTTGGAATTCTTTTTCTTGTGGCGGCCCTCTATTCGCTTGTGATTGGGAGTGGCGAAAACATAAAAGCGGTAACGCTTTCCGAACTCGTTTCGGAAATTAATGCCGGTTCAGTAGAAAAAATTGTTGTTCGTGAAAACGCGCTTGATATTACGCTCAAAGACGGAGTACGGCAATCCGCTGAAAAAGAAATCGAAGCCGGACTATCGGAAACGCTGAAAAATTACGGTGTTGTTCCGGAAAAGCTCTCTGCCGTTTCTTTGGAAATTAAATCCGCTTCGGGACTTTCGTTCTGGCTTGGCATGGCAATTCCTATTTTAGCTCCAATCGCTATTATTGCTTTTTTTATCTGGTTTTCTGCTCGGCAGTTGCAGAGGGGGGGCATGCAAGCGTTTACATTCGGACAATCAAAGGCGCGGCTTGTGATTCCGGGTGGTAAGGAGCGCATTACATTCAAAGATGTCGCGGGCGTTAAAGAGGCAAAACAGGAACTCGAAGAGGTTGTTGATTTTCTTAAGAACCCAAAGAAATTTTTTGAAATTGGCGCACGGATTCCTCGAGGCGTTCTTTTGATGGGTGCTCCAGGTACGGGAAAAACTTTGCTGGCGCGAGCTGTCGCGGGCGAGGCGAATGTGCCATTTTTCCATTTATCAGGTTCGGAATTTGTTGAAATGTTCGTTGGTGTGGGCGCGGCGCGAACACGCGACCTTTTTAAGCAAGCGAAAAAAACGGCTCCATCAATTATTTTTATTGATGAAATTGACGCAATCGGACGGCTTCGCGGAGCGGGAATGGGAGGTGGACACGATGAGCGCGAACAGACATTAAATCAGATTCTCGTTGAAATGGACGGATTCGATACTGACGAACGGGTAATCGTTTTTGCCGCGACGAATCGTCCCGACGTATTGGATCCCGCGCTTCTTCGCCCGGGCCGTTTTGATCGGCGCGTTACCTTGGATCTTCCCGATGTGAATGATCGTGAAGCGATTTTAATCATTCATTCAAAAAATAAAAATCTTGCCGAGGATGTCGCAATGCGTCGTGTTGCCGAACGAACCCCCGGATTTTCCGGCGCGGATTTGGCGAATATTATCAATGAAGGCGCGATTCTTGCGGCTCGAAAAAATCAAAAACAAGTTCATCAGATCGATCTTCTCGATTCGATTGAAAAGGTTCTCTTGGGGCCTGAACGGAAAAGTTATTTGCTTTCTCCGAAAGAAAAAGAAATTGCCGCGTATCACGAAGGAGGGCACGCTCTCGTTTCCGCATCTTTGCCGAACGCTGATCCGGTGCATAAAATTAGCATCATATCGCGTGGTCGCGCGGCTGGTT
>CAYIPF010000082.1:0-3071 GCA_964365285.1 uncultured Candidatus Saccharibacteria bacterium
ATCACAAAATCCGTTTGGGGAGGGGCCCAACGGTATGTTTTTGATTTGGCAACGAATATCCCGCGTGAGAAATGGGAAGTAGTTGTTGCCACCGGCGGGAACGGCATTTTTGCGCAAAAATTAAAAGAAAAAAATATCCGCGTAATTCAAATCCCCGCCCTTAAAAGAGACCCACATATACTTGGGGATATACGAGTATTTTGGAAAATTTTTATGATTTTGCGAAATGAAGCCCCTAACATCGCACACCTCAACAGCTCAAAAATCGGCGGTGTCGGCGCGCTCGCAGCATGGCTCTATAATTTACTATACGCCCGATCAAAAAACGAATTTCGACCGCACGCTAAAGTACTCTTCACCGCGCACGGCTGGGCGTGGAGCGAAGATCGCCCGCGATGGCAACGCACCATCATTGTATACGCAACGCGCATTGCGGCATGGTTTCAAGATGATATTATTATCCTTTCGCGAAAAGACCTCGCATCAGCGGTATATTACAAAATTCCTGAACAAAAACTCGCGGTTATACCGCTCGGTATTCCCACTCCTATTTCATTTTTTAATCCCATTGACGCACAGAAAAAAATCGCGGACATAATGCAAAAAAAAATCTCCCGCCCATTTTTTTGCGTCATCGCTGAATTAACGCGCAACAAAGGAATCCCGTACCTTATTCAGGCGCTTATTCTCGTGAAACAGCGGGGGGTACAATTCTCATGCGCGCTTATCGGCGACGGCGAAGAGCTGGAAACAATTCGCCGCATGATTGCCGAAAACAATATGACAAACGAAATAAAACTGCTTGGCTGGATTGATAATGCATCACAATACCTGAAAGCGTTTGATGCGTTTGTTCTCCCGTCCATAAAAGAAGGGCTCCCCTATGTCCTCCTTGAAGCGCTCGCCGCGGAAATTCCAATCATAGCGACAACGGTCGGAGGAATCCCCGACATCATTGAAAATGGACAAAACGGCATTCTCGTTCCCGAAAAAAATCCAAAAGCGCTCGCGGACGCACTTCAAAAAATAACCAGCGACGCGAACCTCCAAACGCGATGCTCAAAAAACGCCGTAAAAAAATTCGCCTCATTTTCGTTTGAGGCGATGCTTGAAAAGACCCTTAAACTTTATGATGCTCGTTAAAGTTGTATTCTATGGGAAGCGAAAACAATGGGCACATTCGGTCTACTAGCCTAAGTATTTCCTACATTCGGCTTGCTAGCCTTAGTATTTCCTCGCTCGCGCTCGGTCATCACATTCTCGTTCGGTCATCACATCTTCGCTCGGTCATACATTCCGCCTGCTGGCTTTAGTATTTCCTCGCTCTTCGCTCGGTCACAACAAAGTATATCATTTCATGATGTTTCCCAACCCCGTGCATGTACAATAAACGAAAACTTAAATTTCCAATACTCGTCATCGGCGACATGGCGCTTTTTTATGTAGCGCTTTTTGCTATGCTTTTTGTGCGCTATCCAGTGGGCGAGATTATGCAAGAATTCACGCTCTACCACGCAATTCCCTTCACAATTATTTTTTTTATCTGGATTCTCGTATTCATAAGTCTCGGCCTCTATGAAGTCCGCGTAACAAAAAATGAATATGCATTTATTGAACGGATCGTGCAAGCAACCATCACAAATGCCGTCGTTGGAGTCATTTTTTTTTACGGCATTCCCGCTTTCCAAATTACACCGCGCGTAAATCTTTCCATCGTTCTTTTATTCACAGCGCTATTTATTTTTGTCTGGCGATACGTTTTCAATGGCATCATCGCGCACCGCAACGCCGACCGCGTGCTTTTTTTTGGACTTTCTGAAGATGTGCAAACAATTGCCAAGTACTTAAAAGCAAATCCACAATACACATTCCAGCCGATTGCATACATATCAACCGATACAACCACCGTACCATTTCAACTTGAACCGATCTATCCACTTGATCACAACTTGAAAGAACTGGTCCAAAAATTCTCCATTGATACGATTGTCACATCAAAAGAGATTACTGATAACAAAATTTTAGTGCGCGCACTTTTTGAAATTCTGCCATTGGGAGTTACCGTCATTGATTTTCCGGTCTTTTATGAAATAATCACCGGAAAAATTCCGGTGTATAGCATCAACGAGCTATGGTTTTTAGAAAACTTTGTGAAAATAAAAAACACTCCATACGAACGCATACACCGCGCGTGTGATATCATATTGGCAATTGTTTTCTTCGTTCCATATGCAATACTATTTCCTTGTATCGCCGCGATAATCGCGCTTGAAAGCAACGGTCCGATTCTCTATCGCCAAAAGCGCGTTGGGAAAGGCGGTACCGAAATTGAAATTATCAAATTCCGCTCAATGGTCGCTAACGCGGAAACCGGCAACGCGCTCTGGGCAGATGAAAACGATTCTCGCATTACGCGCATTGGAGCGTTTCTTCGAAAAACGCGCCTTGATGAACTGCCGCAACTGTTAAATATCTTGAAAGGCGAAATGTCGTTTATTGGACCGCGCCCTGAACGCCCCGAATTTGTAAAACTCCTTGAAAAAGAAATCCCATTTTATCACATGCGCCACCTCGTCTCTCCGGGACTTACCGGCTGGGCACAAATAAATTTTCCGTATGGAGCCTCCATCAATGACGCAATGGAAAAACTTCAATATGACCTCTATTACATCAAGCACCGGTCGCTCTCGCTTGATTTTGATATTCTCCTTCGCACAATCGTCGTCATCCTCTCTCGCGCTGGACGATAAAGAGCGCTTTGTTCCCATCGCTTTTCGCCTCCTCGGCGAAACACAGGGAAACGCCTCTTGTCCGCCACAGGCGGTATGAAGTTTTTGCTCCTCGCAAAAACCCAGGGAAATTCTTAACGCGTATCGGGGACTCCTCGCTTCACTTTTGTTCTTCACAAAAGCCCGGGGCGTTTCTTTACGGCTCCACGGGAGTTCCGCCTAAAACGCCCGTTTATGCCAAGCAGTTGGCATAAACCCCGTTCGGAATGAAGCAGTTCATTCCGAACCCCGTCAAAGCTTCCCCGAAGCTTTGACCTCGGAAGCGTATACTGCTGTATCCGC
>CAYIPF010000083.1:0-3055 GCA_964365285.1 uncultured Candidatus Saccharibacteria bacterium
CCGTTTCCAGGCGCTATAGCAATGGCGCCGGATGCGGAGGCGCTATGGGACCCGCACAATTTATGCCGAGTACATGGATTCTTTTCGAAAATAAAACCGCAAAACTCACTGGCAATAACCCTCCTAATCCATGGAACATCGAAGATGCGTTTACCGCATCTGCGATTTTCTTAGCAGAAGCGGGCGCTACGGCAAAAAATGAAGCCGGAGAGAAGCGCGCAGCGCAAACATATATCAGCGGACGGCCATTGTGTCCGGCAAAGGGCCTTGCCCGTACGGTATGTCTTGGATATTCTCGGCAAATTACGGCACTTTCAAAGGATATCGCGCGAAATATAAATTAATGACGATTGTTGTGTGTGTTTTTGTCGACGCAACGGATTGTCCGCTGTGCTTGTTTTTTGTTTAAGCCGTCTTCATCGTGTCGGCGGTCTATTACCTAGCGAAGATCGGGAAATGAATGCGTACGCGTATTCATTTCCGAGCGAATGCGATGACCGAGCGCGAATGCGATGACCGAACGAGAGTGAGGAAATACTGAAGCCAGCAGGCGGAATGTAGGAAATACTAAGGCTAGCAAGCCGAATGTACGGGAACAAAGGTCAATACTGCGCGGTCCCTGCCGCGTGTTTGTACGAGCGGAGCGAGTCCCAACGATACCTCGGGGCTTTGCCCCGAGGAGCTTTATTTTCTGTTTTTTAAGGCGTTCTGCATTGTCGTTTCGTCAATATACTCAAGTTCAGAACCGGCAGTGATTCCGCGGCCGAGGCGGGTTATTGTAATGGTAAGTGGCTCGAGAATTCGTTCAATGTAGTTTGCCGTTACATCGCCTTCGGGAGTCGGGTTTGTGGCGAGGATTACCTCAAGCGCGGGGTCATTTTTCTTTGCGTTTGAAACGCGCGTATAGAGTTCTCGCAAGGTTAATTTTTTTGTCGATTCAGAGTCTAGGAGCGAGACTACTCCTCCGAGAATATGATAGAGCCCTTTATAATTACCGCTCCGTTCGACCGACAGCAGGTCTGATTCTTTTTCCACGACCATAAGTATCGAGTGATTTCGATTTTTATTCGCGCATATCGCGCATAGTTTTTCTAGTTTCGTGTCGCGCTCGACTATCGTGAAACACTGCGCGCACTGTCCGACAGAAGAAGGAAGAGATGAGAGTGCTATGCCAAATTCTTTTAAAAATTCCGGATCTTCTTTAAGAAGTGCAAAAACAAAACGACCCGCGGCGCGAGGTCCGATGCCTGGAAGGCGAGTGAAATACTCAATGAGTTTTTGAATTGATTGCGGATACACCATAGTTAAAGGCTTAAAGTGAAAAGGTGTGGATGTTTTCCGCTAGAGGCGGATCTCCGCCAGAGGCCGACAAGCGCCTCTAGCGGAAATTTTTCATTTGAATTGTGGCTTGGTTTAAAACGCATCAAATGTCTCACCGTTATTTTGTCTGCTATTTTGTATTTGGGGGTGGTGCCGTTCAATTGTGCGGAAAGAAACCTGATTTTCATTGAAAAAGAGTTCGACGATTCCTGTCGGTCCATTTCGGTGCTTCTCGATTCGTATTTCGGCGATATTTTTCTTTTCGGTATTTTTTCTGAACTTATCTTCACGATGAATGAACATAACGACATCAGCGTCTTGCTCAATAGATCCCGATTCGCGGAGATCCGAGAGTCGTGGGATTCCATCGGTTCGCGATTCTACCGCGCGGGAAAGTTGCGAGAGAGCAAGAATTGGCACATTAAGCTCGCGGGCAAGGCTTTTTAATGAACGGGAGATTTCAGACACTTCCTGTACGCGATTTTCCGGACGACCATTGCCTGAAATGAGTTGTAAGTAATCAATGACCAAAAGTCCCAAGTCCTTCTGTTCAATTTTTAGCCGTCGCGCCAGAGTTCTGATTTGCATGATACTGGATGATCCGTTGTCATCAATAAAAAGTGGGGCTTGCGCGAGGCGATCCATTGCGTCGCGAATACGTACGAAATCGCCATCGGGCAATTTTCCACTGCGAAGATTTCCAAGATCAATGTGCGCTTCCGTCGCAAGGAGGCGATCGACGAGTTGGTCGCGCGACATTTCCAAGCTGAAAATACCTACCGGTGTATTATGCGCAAGCGCGACATTTTTCGCGATGTTTAACGCGAGTGATGTTTTGCCCAGCGAAGGACGGGCGGCAAGAATGATGAGATCGGATTTTTGAAAACCGGAGAGAATGCCATCAAGCTCTGGAAAGCCGGTGCCCACTCCGCGAAGCGCATGTTCGCCGTTATGGAGATTATCAAAGCGTGTCCATGCTTCAGAGAGCATGTCTTTTAAATGTAAAAAATTTTGTTTCAAAGAGTGCTGAGAAATTTGAAAAATTTTTTTCTCCGCGCCATCAAGGAGCATGTCGATTTCTGATGCTTCATCAAAGCCCATCTCTCCGATTTGGTACGAAGCGTTGATGAGATCGCGAAGTATCTTTTTTTTGCGGACGATTGCGCCATAGTGTTCGATGTGGCTCGCGGTTGGAACGGAACTAACAAGTGTCGCAAGATACGAAGATCCGCCGATGGAATCAAGAGTGCCTCGTTCCGTAATGCGCGAGGAAACGCTCAACACATCAATCGGTTCTCCGTGACCATACAGTTCAAGTATGGCTTCGTAGATTTCAGAATGCGCCGGTTTATAAAAATCAGCAGGGCGGAGAGTGTCGGCCACGCGATTCATAGCGTCGGAGGAGAGCATGAGCGCTCCTAAAACCGATATTTCCGCTTCAATGTTTTGTGGCGGTATCCGTTCTTGAGTCATATAAAAAATATAACTGGGTACAATTTTTAATTTCTAATTTTCAATACTTAAATATAAATATAGAATAACTTATTGCGTAAATGCTCGCAACGAAATAAAGGGCGGTTTTTGGGCATAAGGTGTTGAAAAGAGATAAAAGACGCTACTTGGACGCATCGGACGAAAAAAAAGCCCCGAAATAAAGCTCCTTGGGGCAAAGCCCCGAGGTATCAATTGGAACTCGCTTCGCTCGTACAATCGTCCGCCAAAGGCGGACGGTATT
>CAYIPF010000084.1:0-2919 GCA_964365285.1 uncultured Candidatus Saccharibacteria bacterium
GCGTATGGATCCCGCGGTGCGTATCCGGCGACGGTTTGCGTTTCCGTCAACGAAGAAATCGTGCACGGCATTCCAAAGAAAGAGCGAATTCTTCAAGAGGGCGATATCGTAGGGCTTGATATCGGCATGCGGTATCCGTCAAAGACCGGGCTTATCACCGATACCGCTTTGACGGTTGCCGTTGGCAGGATTTCCGATGACGCAAAAAAACTTATGAAAGGAACGGAAGAAGCGTTGAGAGACGGAATTGAGGCCGCAAAGTTGGGCGGGAAAATCGGCGATATCGGACACGCAATCGAGACACGGCTTAAAAAATATAAACTTTCGATTATTCGCGATCTTGTCGGGCATGGCGTCGGCAAAAAACTTCATGAAGATCCTTACATTCCAAATTACGGAAAACCTGATACGGGACTTTTGTTAAAAGAAGGAATGGTTGTGGCGCTTGAGCCAATGGCATCGCTTGGTTCTGAACAAATTGTTTTGGATGACGACGGATGGACATATAAAACGGCTGACAATTCTCTTTCTGCTCATTTTGAGCATACAATTATTATCACTCGCAATGGCGCAGAGATAATAACATAGGACTTACGCAGTCGGCGCATTTCTTCGTTGCTTCGCTTGTTTGCTTCCGCGCAGTATTACTCATACAGCTTGGTCGCAAGCCTCACTCGCGCCTCGAACTGCATCCAAATGCGTAAGTCCTATAACATAACACTATGCGTTATATTGGGATTGATTATGGTTCAAAACGGATTGGAATCGCGGTGGCTGATGATGAGGGAAAAATCGCGTTTCCTCGTGAGTGCATTGATAATGCTTCGGAGCATGATGTTTGTGGCGCTATTAAAAAAATAATTGACAATGAAGGGATTCAGAGGGTCATAATTGGTCTCCCGTTATCATTCGCGGGCGTGGATACGGATCAAACGGCAGAGGTTCGGGCGTTTGCCGAAATGCTTTCCCATGCGGTACAATTATCCATAGAATTTCAAAATGAAGTTTTAAGCTCTCGAACCGTGGAACGGGCGGGCATAGAAAAGAATCGGGTTGATTCCGCCGCCGCCGCGCTTATTTTGCAGTCATATATAGACGCTCATCAAAATAATTAGAAATTTTTATTATGTATTTATCAGTCATTGTTCCCGCGCGAAACGAGGTAAGGCGGATTAAAAAAACCCTCGAATCAAACATCGCGTATTTGAAGACAAAATCATTTGAGTATGAAGTTTTAGTTGTTGATAATGGTTCAACCGATGGAATGCCTGGGATTGTTCAGGAGTATGGAACGCGGTATCCGTTTGTAAAATATGTTGACGCGCGCGGAGCGGGCAAGGGATCGGCGGTGCGTTATGGAATGCTTCATACAACGGGAGACATTCGGCTTTTTATGGACGCCGATAACGCAACAACCCTTAATCATTTTGATCTCATGGAGCCGATTTTTAAAGATGGAAGCGAGGTTATTTTTGGAACTAGGGATTCTCGTGATCTTTCCGAAGCGCGGCAAGTTGTAGCACAGCCGTGGTATCGGCGGATATTGGGCGATGTCGGGAATCTTTTAATTCAAGTCGTTGTGCTTCCTGGTATTTGGGACACGCAAGCAGGATTTAAAGCATGTACAAAAAAAGCCGCCGAGGCGATTTTTTCCCGTTCCGCGATTGACGGTTTTGGATTTGATATCGAGATGTTAGCGCTTGCCAAACGATTGAATTTTAAACTCGGAAAAATCCCACTGCAATGGGAGAATGATCCGGAGAGCAAGGTAAGTCTTTCCGCCTATATTTCTGTTTTTCTCGAAATGTTTCGAGTTCGCTGGAATTTGTGGACCGGAAAATATCATTTGTAGATTTTAAATATGGAAAATTCATCAGAACTTCGGCAGGACATTGTTTCGGGCGAATGGGTTACAATCGCAACCGCTCGCGCAAAACGGCCACAGGATTTTCTTTTTGCTCCTAAAAAGCGCTTTGATCAATCAAAAGAATCGTGCCCGTTTGAAAATCCGAATGAGGGGATTTTGCTTGATGTTCAAAAAGAATCGGACCGACAAGCGGGAGAATGGTTTGTTCGTGTGGTAAAAAATAAATTTCCGGCATTCGCTGAGGGCGAGTGCAATGTTCTTTACAAAGACGGCATTTATACGAAGATGGAAGGCGCGGGTCATCATGAGGTTGTTGTTACGCGTGATCACAATCGTTCAATCGCCGATTTTACCGATGAAGAGGCAAGGCTCCTTATGCTCGCGTATAAAGGACGATATCTCGGTCTCCACACGGCGCCATGCGTTTCATATGTATTTATTTTTCACAATCATGGCGCTGAATCGGGGGCCACGATTGCCCATCCACATTCGCAAATCATGGCGCTTCCCGTCGTTTCCCCCGATGTTCAGCGAAGCCTTGTCGGCTCGGAGAATTATTATCGTGTAAATAATTGTTGCGTTCATTGCGATGTTATTAATTTTGAAATAAAATCACGCGTTCGCGTGGTGTATGAAAACGAGCACGCTCTTGTTGTGTGCCCCTATGCTTCCAAGACCGCTTTTGAGATGCGCATTTTTCCAAAACGGCACGCATCCGAATTTCATACAATGGACGATGATGAATACGCAGGAATTGGCATCTCGCTTCGGACAGCGCTCCAAAAGTTAAAAAGAGGACTTGACGATCCGTCGTATAATTTTTTTATACATACCGCGCCGACATTTGATCATACGGCATATCCGCACTATCATTGGCATATAGAAATTTTGCCCAAAACAGCAATCTGGGCGGGGTTTGAGATTGGTACCGGAATTGAGATTTCAACGATTGCTCCGGAATCCGCTGCCGCTTTTTTGCGAGACATTGAATAGACCCACTGCGTAATTATTTTCGTCACGAAATCTTAAAATTATGAGCGAAACGAAGTTAA
>CAYIPF010000085.1:0-2906 GCA_964365285.1 uncultured Candidatus Saccharibacteria bacterium
AAGTCCCGAGGATCTTAGTGTTGAGAACTGACTTGCGACACGGCGAACGCGAACCCGTGGCCACGAAGCCACCCGCTGTCAGGCCTGCCGAAGCACGCGTCGAGCCAGCGACCATCGTCGTAACGGTCCGCGCTCACTGATAGTCGGAAAGTTTCCCTCTGCCCGAGGGTTAAGGGTGTTGCTACATTGCAACTGCTGACAATGAACTTTGTACGCATATTGTATACCTTTTAAATAAAAAGTCAATATTAGAAAAAACCCTTTATTATTGAGCGTATACGATATACTCTGTACCAAAACGGGCGAAACACGATATCAATGCTTTCGGGATACAACACCTCCCGCCCTCCGAAACCTTTTTTAAACCGAGTAACGCCGGGCCACTTCATAAGGTCAATCCCCCACCAATCATATTCATGCGCCCCTCGTTTTTTCAATTCACGAATAATTGACCAATGCAAAAAATATGGAGCCATTACATTTCGCTCATGACTCGATGAGGCCCCGTGAAGATATATCGCACGATCTTTGTAGAGCGCTATAAGAGCAACGGCAAGCGCACCCCTCTCAAATGAGGCGATTGCAAGCGCGATCTTCAAGTCGGAAGCGTGAAGAGAAACAAGTTTTTGATAGTGACGCTTTGAATGAATTTGAAAACCTTCTCGCTGTGCCGTTTCAGAAAGCAGCTGCCAAAAAGATTCAAATGATTCTTCCCCGCCCCCGCCATCCCAAAAAATTTTAACCGAAACGCCATGTTTTTCGGCGAGTTTGATATTATAACGAGTTTTCGGATGCATCCCAGAAAGAAGTTCCTGCTCTGATTTTTTAATATTCAAAATAAGCGATTCTTGCGGTTGAAGATTGCCCGAAACAATCGCCACGCGCTCATGCGAAAAATCCGGTAACGCGATTTCTGGTTCAATTTTTATAAAAATCGCATTGTGATGACGCGCAATCTTTTGAACTTCCGCGCACAGTAAAGAAAAATACTCCGAACGAATGCTTGGTCGCGGAGCATAGATATACGAAAATCCACCGGGAAGCTCGTGCAAAATAAAAAGGATGCCGTGTATGCGCCATGTTTTCCGTCCACAAGATTTTTGAAATTCTTCCCACCCGTGGGACTGAAGAAATGAACTCATACATTCAACACGCACACGATCACTTCAGTACATCGCTGTACTGAAGTGATCGTATCCAGTATCGTGTTCATACAGAATAGTACATACGGTACAACAAACTATAATACTATCTACATATATAAAACGCCTTTCCAGCGCCCCTTCCCAACCCGAGGAGGCAATGAAACGTTTTCAAAAAGTTCCTCTATCTTTTCGAAAAACTTATTTATGCGGGCATCTGCTTCAAATTTCTTAACTACCAATCGAAAACCGTTGCCGCCATTATCAATTCGTTCACGCATCATTGAAATGGTTGCCTCGCTTACTTTAAGAACGGAGCTTATTTGCGCAAATGTAAATCTTTTCTCTAACATAAGAACGATGGCCAAACGTTTTGCCAGCATGATCCGTTCGTTCGGAGTTAATAAGTCATTAAAAAAAAGATCGATCTCTGCGCGTCCACGAAGATTGGCAATTGCATACCCGAGTTTATCAAGCAACTGTTCAAGGGCTTTTTTATGAAGTTTGTTGATGGATACGTGTGGCATAGTGTGTGCACACTTCAGTACATCGCTGTACTGAAGTGTATAGAATTGTGTAAAAAACAATCACCGTGTTTTAGAAAGTTTTTTCAACGCCTCTTTAATTCGTTTCTCCGCGCCCTCAACCGATTGCGGCACACGGGCAAGCGCTTCGCGAGCTTCCGCCTGCGTATAACCAAGAGACATCAACGCCTCCAAAATGTCCCCCTCCTCTTTGAGCGCGCCTGCTTCCACGATTACGCCTTTTCCTGCCATTTTTTCACGAAGCTCGAGAATGATTTTTTCGGCGGTTTTTCGTCCGATACCGGACACCTTAGTTAAATACGATGTATCTCCCGATGCGATAGCCTTTCTCAATGTATCGGCAGGAGCCAATGCCATCACGCCAAGCGCGGTCTTTGGACCAACGCCCGAGATACTGATGAGCATTTCAAATAAATCAAGTTCGTTGTAATACAAAAAACCATATAAATCAAGAGCGTTTTCGCGTACTTCCGTGTGTGTCCATAGTTTGACGATGTCGCCTTTTTTTGGCATCTTTGCAATCGTATCTCCGCCGACAAATACTTTATATCCAACACCGCCAACATCGACAATAACAAACTTTTCCGCCTGAAATTCAATTATACCCTTGATGTGTGAAATCATACGTTTTTATCTTATCACGTCATACAATAAAAAAAAGCCGATACGGTATCGGCAAAAACAACATTAAAACCGGGAAAGTGCCCGAACAATTAAAACCTTAGGAAGGGTCATCGATTTTTCTGGACAGCCCCGTACGACCCACTGCATGACAAAAGCAGCAAATAGGTCGGTGCGTCTTTTCGAATTTTTTTGGAAAAAAGTTTATCTGCTCACACCGGTTACACTCAACCGAGCTATCATCGAGTCGCTTAAAATATGTACCATCGAGAAGATTGGTTGCTGGCTTTCGGCTCATATTGCGTCCTCCTTTCTTCCTTTTTACAACGAACAAGTATACAATATACAGAATCATTTTAACTATGTCAAGGTTCGTTCTCCGTCAACCGTTTTCTCCGGCAGGCGATCAACCCCAGGCGATTGAAAAAATCACGGGGTTTTTAAGTGGCGGCGCTCAACATTCAACGCTTCTTGGCGTCACGGGATCCGGAAAAACATTCACCATGGCAAATGTTATTCAGAATATCCAGCGCCCGACGCTTATCATCTCGCACAACAAAACGCTTGCCGCACAACTCTATCAAGAGCTAAAGGAATT
>CAYIPF010000086.1:0-2868 GCA_964365285.1 uncultured Candidatus Saccharibacteria bacterium
TTTTAATTATGAACCAAAAATCTCTAACGGAAAAACTTATAGCTCAAGGAGTTCTCAAAACTCCCGAGATCATCACCGCCTTTCGAAAAATTGATCGAAAAAACTTTGTACTTCCCGAGTTTAAAGCGGAATCCTATGATGATTGCCCCCTTCCCATCGGATATGAACAAACAATTTCTCAACCATGGACGGTTGCGTTTATGCTTGAACTGCTTGAACCAAAAAACGGAGAACGAATTTTAGATATTGGCTCCGGTTCCGGATGGACCACGGCATTGCTTGCGTCAATTGTCGGAGAACAAGGAGTTGTTTTTGGAGTAGAGCGAATTCCCGAGCTTGTCGCATATGGAGCAAAAAATCTTGATACATATAAATTCGCGCATTCTAAAATTCTTATGGCAGGACCGACATTCGGACTTCCCAAAGAAGCCCCATTCGATAAAATTCTTATTTCAGCGTCCGCCGATACTATGCCGGAAGACCTCGTTCTGCAATTAAAGCTCGGCGGGACACTTGTCATTCCCATACAAAACCAAATTTGGAAAATAATAAAACGCGCGGATAAAAAATTGAATATAGAAAAATTCGATGGGTTTGCATTTGTTCCGCTCATTTCAGAAAAACAAGAAAAATATGGGTCGCCGTAACAAAACCAAATCTTCCACAAAAGATTCGAAAATTATAGGAAGTTAAACTTCCTATAATTTAAATGGGTTTGCATTTGTTCCTTTTGTTTAAAAAATCCCCAAATTTGCGATATCGCAAATTTGGGGCTCTACCCATTATAGGGCATTTCTGCTTCTGTTTTTAAGTTTTCTTTATGATGCCTCCTTTGTTTCCGCCGATAAAGAGCCGTCTTTCATTTTCGTTCCACGAGCCAAGTCCTTCAACATCGGAATCATAAGCGCCAATGGAGACGCGAATGATCCGTTGTTTCCATTACCGGCGACATACGCCTCCGGAACAATCGGGTGCTTGCTGTCTACGAGTTTTCCAAGAGCCTGAATCACCATCGCATTCTCCGCACCAAGAGCATCCACTGTTGCTTGCAGTGTTTCCCGTATGTACTTTGCCTCACCCAACGCCTCAAGCCCTCTTGCCTCGGCGTTATTTTTCTTAATCTCAATCTCCGTCAGCGACTGGACAATCTCTTTTTGCCGATTAGCGCGCGCGGAAGCGTTTTCTTTTGCAACTCTGACCTCTTCCGCTTCCGCCTCAACCGCAAGCGTCAACTTAGTTGTTTCGGCTACAGTACGTTTTTTTCGTACTGCCATATATTCAGAATCACCGGCGACTTCCTGAATGATAATGTCCTCAAGTTCAACGCCGAACGGCACCAACTCTTTTCTCATTTCATCTTTAAGCTTGGTGCGAAAAGTTTCTTGATTATCAAGAAGATCTTCCGCGTTGCCGTCGCGAACCGCTTTTGTGGTGAATCCCAACATTCGCGCCGCCATAAAATCCTTGATAAACCCCTGCATTGAACCAAAGCTCGCAATAACCATTGACGCCGACTCATTCGGAACAACGGCAAGAGCATCAACGTCAAGAGTCATCGGGATGTTGTTTTTTGAAAGTGCCGTGATGCTTTTCAGCTCTTTATCAAGTTGATGCTCCGAAACACGATTTTGGCTGAAAAAAAGCGTCAAAAGATTCGTCTGCGCTTTGTGAGTTTGCAGGACTTCAGTGTTAATAAGATACTGTCCCTGCGAAAGAGCGTTGTACCACACCCCATGATGTCCCGGACGAACAATTGCTCCGTACCTAAACGCAACATCCGTAATATCCGAAGCCGCCAGTCCCAAACCAGAACTTATAACAAGTGCTTCTCCCGGGGCAACCGTAACCACATCAACAATTTTAACCAAAAAAAGTCTTTTGTTGATTGCGTAGTTTCCAGATGCCAATGGATAAAACTGCGGTCCCATTTTTCCGCCACCCTCAAAGAACGCCGCGGGATTCTGGAAATTGTTATGCATGGCATTATTTGAATGCAACACATACTCCAAAAGCTTTCTGCCAAGTTCATGCTCTTTATCTTTTCTTGTTTCCCACGGTTCGGTTTTTTGAATAGGCGGATTGTTGAGTTCGGCTTCTTTTCGCGCGACATCATCAAATCCTCCGATGCGACATGCAACCGCGTCAGACGGAAGCGGAGGCCCGTCCAAACAAGTAACGATTCCCATTTTCTGATTCGGAATCGTCATAAGCTCGAAATCCTCTTTTTTAAATCCAAAATCCTCATACGAGAGAGTCTCCGCAACTTGTTTTGCAACAAGCTTCGGATCTGACATAACGCCGAAAACTTTCGAAAGCGTTACAATCGTAAATCCAACAGGATGAATCGGAAGAAATGTTCCCGAAGGCAGAATAAGCCGCTGAATACCTTTTTGACCATCGTCAAGAATAAACTTTCGAATATCCTCAAACCGCCCATATACTTCTTTGTATTCGGCCGTCTTCTGTCCGGGCTTTAATCCTTGTCCGACATTCGCCACCACATAACCAATCCTATCTCCCTCGACGCGAACCCATGGATGAAGAGCCTCTGAACGATAAAAGATTGGATCGGCATAGCGCCATCCGGGCATTTTGAGAATCGGCTGATATCCGGCCTCGTTTTGAAATGCCACCGGATCACGCGTTGCACCTTTGAACGAAAACCGTTTATAGAGAATACCGACATAGTGCGCCGGAACCTCAAAGATTCCGAACCATACATACGCACCGACTATCAGAACCACCAAAAAACCAAAAAAAATTTCCATCTGAATCCTCCCTTCAACGCGGTTAGTTAGACAAAAAATTCAATTCTTAAAGACCAATTTGATGTTTCATATTGTACTATATTATTTATATTTTGTAAAG
>CAYIPF010000087.1:0-2867 GCA_964365285.1 uncultured Candidatus Saccharibacteria bacterium
CAACCGGGTCTGATGCATATTTCATACCGGAATGGTGGTACCCGGCTCCGGCATATGTTTCCCATTTTGATTCATGGTCTTCCGAAAAAACGAGAGGAATGAGGACAAATGACACGGCGACAAAACATACCACCAGGACGATTGTTCGCATTACGCACACCTCCTTTCTAAGAACAATTTTTTGCCACACTACACCTATATACACAAAAAAGCAAAGCCCCGACACAATTATGTCGGGGCTTTTATCTAATTATTTTTCCATAAAAAAAGACCTACTTGCCATAATGGTTTTCGGTCTTTTTTGAGAGAATCTCAAACCGGCTGAAGTTGCCGCAATTCCTTTGAAGAACGCAATTTTCTGTATGAAGAAAATTCTTCAAGAGGGACTCCTTTGACGACAGTACTCTTTTCGAGCTTTTTAAAGCCGTCGCTCATTCCGCTGAAGCCACTTGCCTGTTCTTCAAGCCCGCAACAGAGACAAATGCGTTTGGGCAATTCGTTTCTGGTTTCATCGTCCCTGCGATATGGAGCTTCCACAACCTCCGCGTGCGGACAATGTTTTCTTAGCGTATACATAAGGCTGTCAACATGATTGTTGATGCGGTCGCGTTTTTCGACTTCAGAGATAATGTTATTTCTCAAGTCATTGAGATTTATACGATGTGCCGCCATTCTTGGCCTCCTTTCCTGGGGTTTACAGATTTTTATCAAAGATGGACCTCCAAAAGTAACCTTATACCAGCGCGAGGAAAAGTAAAGTCGAAAAACCTGTGTTTTGGGGTTTTGCCATTAAAAGAAAAGAGAGCCTTGTGAGCTCTCTTTTGCAAAGGTCAGACTTTTGCCGGTTTTCGTTTACTTGCGAGTTTTTTCATTTTCCTCAGATAGATATATTCTACCCGAGCAAAGAGGCTGTTAAGAGACGGGTCAGTTATTGCATTAAACGTTTCCACTTGGTCATTCGGCGAATAAACGCTTAAAGACAGATAACCCAGTTCCTCTTGAAGTTTGAGATTGACTCCCTTCTTTTTAAAGTTTGCAATAAAAACATATTTGTCAACCTTACGGTGAAACATATTCGCTTTCCAGCGAATTTTTCTTTTCTTTGTTTCCCTGTCCACCAAAGCAATGAAGTCTTTTCCCCTTCCAAAAGCGGGTTTTTCGAGCACGATTTCACCTTTTTCCATTTTCAAGTCTCCTTTCTAAAAGCATTTGTGGGCAAAGTGGCGTTTCCAGACATCTTTGAATAATTCGGCAATTTTCTCATACCAGGACAACGGCGCACGGTTTTTCACTTCTTCCAAAAGCTCTGCAAACTCTTCCGAGGATTCCAGCCAGCTTCCCTCGACGTAGACCGAGCATGAAAAACTGATGAGCTGTGTATGTACTTGAATATAATAGCCGGTCCAGAAAGAATAACCGATAAGCACCAGCGCCTCGTCGCAAAAAACGCTGAAACACCTATTAATTATTCCCCGACGCCAAGTGAGTTTTTCCTCTCGTGTTTGAGAAATAAGTTTTTTGATAATTACGTCTCTTTCTCTTTGAGAAAATATCATTGTAACCTCCTTTGTTAAAAAACTTTCCTGCCCTGAACTTACAGCAAAAATATAGAAAAAACAAGGGCAGATGAGACTTTACTCTATCTGCCCTTTTGATGCGCGTGCTTTTTTTTCTCTTCTTGCGGAGACTCTGGAAAAAATCGTTTGAGGTACTTTGTGAGCATGAGCGAACCTTTCTCTTCAACTCTCATCCTTTTTTGCAATGAAGCATATACTTGGTTGGAAAGATGCCTCACGCAAAATCCGATAATGAGATTGCGGCTGTCAAAGCAGAAAGGTGCGCAAGAACCATTGTCATTTTTTATTTCAAGCAACGTGAGCGGCTCTGAAAAGTATATTTTTACCTTAAAGTTCCCCAGCCCCGTTTTCATAACTCCTTCCTCGGATATCCACTGAAGTCTGCGTCTCCACGTTTTGGAATAGAGGAATGAAATAAAATGAATCTCCGCATATATTTTCCTGAAGATTGTAAACCTTCTCATTTTCTACCTCCTTTTATTTCGACGAGCGAGGAGCGCGTGAACAAGTAATCTTGTTCACGGCGTCCGAGTCGAAGTCGAAACAAAGGGTAAATACCTCGTAGCAAGCTCCTAGGTATTTACCCTTTATTGTTTAAGAGCGTTTATCCCAAAATCACAGTAATTACTGTTTTTTGTCAAACAAAAATAAAGCCCTTGTGTACACAAGGGCTTTAGAGAGGCTCTATGAACAACAAACAAGATACTTCCGTTCTTTTGAAAGAAAATGACTTTTGTTTGTTTTATTCAGTAAAAAAGAACCTGAGTGGATTCTTTCAACGTGACCGGGAGTCACTGCCTCCACGTGGTCTATCATGATAAAACTCTTTTTTCCACGTGACTGCTCTTGTAATAAAGAACCACCATCAATGATTACCGAGAATTTTGGGGAAAAACCGGAAAAAATTGCTCCGCAAAACTCGGGCAATCCAGCGAGCCGATACCCTTTTGATGCAATTTTCCGATGCACATCGGCAATGAGTTGGTCCGAACTGAAATAAACGTATGTCATTTTCTTTCTGCGCACTTTTTGAGGCGGCTTGCTCAATGCAAGACGGAAATAGTGCGGAATGGGGCGTGGAGTATGTCTTTTGTTTACACCAAACAACCCCCGAAGACGGCGTGCGTCATAACAAGGTTTTACTATGAGAACCTTTGAACTGACCCGCATAGAGACCTCCTTTGTGTCATTACGTTAAAAAACTTCTGCCACTACCCTACAATAAAAACAGCACAAAAGCAAAACCCGCCTTCGGGGCGGGTTTTGCATAAAACAAACCAAAGTCTTAGA
>CAYIPF010000088.1:0-2761 GCA_964365285.1 uncultured Candidatus Saccharibacteria bacterium
GTGGACCCAGGGAGAATCGAACTCCCGCCTCATCCATGCCATGGACGCGTTATGCCACTTAACTATAGGCCCTTATTATTTTTTTAGTATTTGGATTCCAAAACCCTTCTTGCGTTTCTGAACTTACGCAAAGCGGTTTGCGTGCTCTAGGTCTCGCTCGTTTTTTAAAACTCACTGTGCCCCCGAAGAGAATCGAACTCCCATCTCTTCCTTAGGACGGAATTGCTCTATCCATTGAGCTACGGGGGCAAAATTGTTTTTTATACCATTTCCAATTAATCTCTGAACACCAAGCCTTGAAAATTATGGCGTTAGCTTGAAGAAAAAATCTTAATGTATCTACGGATATATCTCGCTTTTTTCTTCGTCGCCTCGCTTATAATTTTCTGCGACTTTTGTTCACATCTTAATTGTCGATGGTATGATTTTAGAGTATACTAAAAAAACAGAAATTAAAAGATTTGATATACATATGGACAAACAACTTTCGCACGAAGAACGGGTTATCGGCGCGGTGAAAAAGGCGCTTCCCGCCGTTGTTTCAATAATCGTATCAAAAGATTTTGAAACTTTTAAAAACGAGATACAAAAGCTTCCGCAGGGACCTATTCCGTTGGATCAATACATGAATCAAAAAGAGATTCTTGAAAGCGTTCCGCGCACCGAAGACGGACAGGTGAAGATAGGGGGCGGATCGGGATTTTTTATTGATCCATCTGGCCTGGTGATGACCAACAAACACGTCGTGATGGACGCTGATGCCGAATATATGGTTATTACGGCCTCGAACGATCATTTTTCCGCAGAAGTTTTTGCGCGCGATCCTATCAACGATATTGCAATACTGAAACTAAAAACGGATGGAAGCGCTTTTCCAATAATTGAAATCGGCGATTCGAATAAGATTCAGTTGGGTCAAACGGTCATTGCGATTGGTACAGCGCTGGGCGATTTTCAGGATACTGTTTCAACGGGAGTTGTTTCCGGACTTTCGCGTTTTATTACCGCCATAACAGATACGGAGGGTCATTCCGCGCGTTTGCATGGGCTCATTCAAACCGATGCCGCGATTAATCCAGGAAATTCAGGAGGTCCCCTAGTGGATACTGACGGCCGCGCGATTGGAGTTAATGCCGCCGTTGTCTTTGGGGCGCAAAATATCGGTTTTGCAATTCCAATCAATAAAGCGCGTCGCGATATTGAGGATGTAAAAAAATTCGGACGCATTAAGAAACCGTTTTTAGGAGTGCGGTATATTTTAGTAAATACAAATCTGCAGAATAAAATGAACCTTTCCACAAATCATGGGGCAATGGTGCTTCGTGAAAACATTCCTCTCTGTCCCGGGTGTGAACCTGTCGTTCCGGGAAGTCCGGCGGCAAAAGCGGGAATAGAAGAAGGTGATGTTATTTTAACATATAACAATACGCAAATTTCTGATAAAAAGGGTCTGGAAGAAATGCTCGATCAATCAAAGATTGGCGAAGAGATAACTCTAAAGCTTTTACGCAATGGCACGGAACAAAATATTAAAGTTGTGCTAGAAGAGCGGAAATAACAGATGTCATTTCGAGAAGCATATTTTTTTGAATCAGAAGAAGAGCGGAATAATGTCCGCGAAAGTCTTCGGCGGAAAGAGCAGTTTTTGAATACTTCTCACATGCTTCAAAATGCATTTGAGAAACGGGTTGAATTTAATCGAGGGAAGTGCGGTTTTATTTGGAGCGGGGAGCTCCCCGAGCTTGGCGGAGAAAAGATTTGCGTCAAATCAATCCATAATCCCGAGGCCTCGGTTAACAATTTACGGGAAGAATTCGATCTTCAGGTTGAGGCGTATACACATGGCATTTCGACTCCCCGTCCTTTTGCGTACATTGAGCTTCAGGATAATACCGCAATGCTTATCATGCAGTATGTTCGGGGAAAAAATTTAAGAGAGCTGAAAGCCGAAGGAAAAAAAATAAGCGTCGAAGAATATAAATCCACGTGCGATCAATTAAAGAATGAATTGGAAAAACTTCATAAGGATGCACGGATTTATCATCGGGATTTACATGAGGAAAATATTATTTTAGGAGATGACGGGAAGGCGTATATCATAGATTTTGGAGACGCAAAAGGAGGGGTTTTTTTAAGCGCGGACGAATCAGATATTTATTCCGATAAAAAGTTTCGTGACGGAAAGGCAACTGAAATATGTTTTTTAAAAAAGGATGAAAATATTTTGAAGGATTTGCGTGAGTTTGTTGAAAAGAAAAATGTTTGACTAATTTTTGTAAATTCGGTATTAGATATGTAGCATCATATTTACAAGGAGTTTTGTTTTATGGAAAAAAAAGAATCTTTCAAGCAATATGAAATCAGTCCCGAAGTGAAGAAAGAAATTGATGAACTTATTCAATCTGGCAAGTCGTGCGGTGAGACGCCTGATTATATTTTGTACGGACCCCTGGTTAGTTTGCCTTATTTCGTTCGTCTGGAAAAAGATCAGGAAAAGCAAATTTCAGCGATTGGCTTTCCGGTTGATATCAGAGGAAAGCTGGTTCTTCTCGTTGCTTCTAAAAATCCTCAAGGACAGTAACCATCTCTATAAAAGGGGATGGTTTTTTTATGCTAAGTTGTAAAAGCCCTGCGTTCATGATACCATTCTTTGTTATCGGATAACATTTTAATGCCATAATGTTTCGGGAAAATGCCGAGGTGGCGAAATTGGCAGACGCACTAGCTTTAGGAGCTAGCGCCGTAAGGCATGCGGGTTCAA
>CAYIPF010000089.1:0-2626 GCA_964365285.1 uncultured Candidatus Saccharibacteria bacterium
TTCGCTCGGAAGCGTATACTGCTGTATCCGCTTCCCGATCTTCGCTAGGTAATAACTCCGCCATAAAAACACCTCAAAAATTTCGGGGTGTTTTTGTTTTGCGCATAAAACCGATACATTGTATTATTGGATAAGCACCTTAACAGGAGGGCGCTATGCGTAGTGCTGTTGTAGCAATGTTATTTGTTGCGTTTTTTGGAAACGCCGATACCATCGCACTGAAAACAATAGAGCTGCATTTTAAAAATTATACAGAAACCATAACGCTTTCGGAAGAAAACATTACCAAAACCTGCGTACTGTCAAGCGCGGGCAACCCATATGCTAAAACATACGGCAACATCATTGCTCATAGAAATATAAGCTGGCAGATTTCCGTTTTAGGAAAACACAAAAATGACGCAATCGCCTTCATCGCGATTGCTATAGCCGTTACCAAAGATTCGATCACTGCCATAAACCTCTCTCTAATATGGAACGAGGAAAAATGGCAAAGCGACAAAACAACCGACCAAAAACAAACGGCTGAATTTGCAAAAAAAATCTTTACAGACGAAGAATTTTCAAAACTTCTTGACTGCACCTTTAACGAACAAAAAATCGATCCGCGACAGCAGATCTTTACTCCGCTAAACACATACGGCGGGGTATTTTTTTACCAAAATCCTCCCGCCCCCACAAGAACAATGCCTAAAATAAGAAGCGCGGCTTGAAGAACTGTGTGTTTCCATCCCGCAACCTCTTGGAGCTCCGGCATAATGTCCGCGATTGCAATATAGAGAAAATTGCCGGCGACAAGAGCAAGCGCTATTGGAAGATGCGGTTCGAGCACAGATCCAAACACATATGTAATGAGCGCGGCGACAACCGTTGAAAGTGAAATTAAAAAATTATACAAAAGCGCTTTTCCTTTTGAAAAACCGCTTTGAAGCAATACCAAAAAATCACCGATTTCTGACGGAATTTCGTGAATCACAACGGCGATTGTCGTCGCAATTCCAAGTTTCCAATCAACCATAAATGAAAGTGCGATTGCGGTTCCATCAATAGCGTTGTGCATACAATCGCCCACAAGCACTAAATACACCGGAGAGTGATCATGGGGCATTGCGCCGTCTTCGTGATGGTGGTACCACCGAAGACATTTTTCCAAAAGAAAAAAGGTGACGATGCCCACAAGCGTAAAACCAAGAACGATTCTCGGCGACCCAATTTCAAGCGCTTCCGGAAGAATGTCTAAAAATACCGCTCCCAAAAGCGCGCCGACAGAAAAACTCAAAATAGTATGAAGAAATCTCCTAATTCGCGCCTCACCCAAAATAAGCAAAGCAACACCGGAAAAAGATACGGCACTTTCCAAAAAAGACGCGATAATGATTACTTCAAGCGTGGTCATAGTTTTACACTTTAGCGATTCGACCGCTCAATAAAAATTCGCTCAACGGGAGGACTTCCCCGCGGAATAATCCATGGTCTCAAAAAAAGAAGCACAATCCATCCAAAAAACATAAAAAGTCCATTCAGAAGAAAAAGCGTTCGAAAACCAATCAAAGCGCCTAAAACTCCGGAAAGCGCTCCCCCGAGAGCCGTACCCGCACCCAAAGAAAACGATGAACGAAGCGCCCATTCAAGGCCCTCGTTTCCCTTATCAATATGGCGCGTAAATATCGCATAAAATGGCGGAACAACAAAGGAATCTCCGATGGCGAGCATTGCGAGCAACGCATACATGTGCCATGCTTTTGCCGCAAAATACATCGAAAAAACAGCGACAATGGCAAAAAAAAGTCCGATAATAATTGCGTAATAATCATCGAGCTCTCCGTGATTTTTATCCAAATAGCGGGCAATCGGGAGTTGAAGAATTGATTTTGTGGCCCAATAAATTGAAATAGAAAATCCAACAACATACGCCGCCGCTCCGATATCCTGCGTCACAAAAAGCGCAAAAATAGGAGCGGTAATTGCATTTCCCGTAGCAATAATAAATTCAGCAATGATAAGAAGAAGAATGATTTGATTGAGTTTTGGGAATCGCATAGAGATGATTTTTGAAATGGATTCTAATTTTTATAATTCTTTAAAATTTGAAAGTCTTTTTCCATTACTTCGCGAATTGACGGATTATAAATCGCGGCGGCGGGATGATATAAGGTAATTATTTTTATCGTCCCATATGACGCTCTGGCATCAAAAACCTTGCCATGAATTCTGCTTATGGAATCTAGCGCATCAGAAAGTCCGAACTTCTCCATGCTATACGCCATTGAAAATCTGCCGAGTGTTGCGATGACTTTCGGCTTAATAATTTCAATCTGCCGATCAAAAAACGGTGTGTAGAGCGCAATTTCTTCCGGTAAAGGATCGCGGTTCTTAGGCGGACGATCCTTTACGACATTTGTAATGTATATATCTTCGCGCTTGATGCCGACGGATTGCAAGAGCGCGTCCAATATTTTCCCCGCTCTCCCGCAAAAAGGAACGCCAGTAATGGCCTCGTTTTTACCGGGAGCCTCTCCGACAAACATTATTTTTGCATAACAACTTCCCTGCCCGATAACCGGATAATATTTATTTTTTACTCGCTCACCATATAAAGGCGAACTCGTAAGATTTAAAATCTCAT
>CAYIPF010000090.1:0-2615 GCA_964365285.1 uncultured Candidatus Saccharibacteria bacterium
TAAAAAAACAATTTTATCTCGTCAGTGTGCGATGACCGAACGAGAGTGAGGAAATACTGAAGCCAGCAGGCTGAATGTACGACACAACAAAGGTCAATACCGTCCGCCTTTGGCGGACGTTTGTACGAGCGGAGCGAGTTCCGATGGATACCTCGGGGCTTTGCCCCGAGGAGCTTTATCATGTTGTATGTCTAAGGTCGATGCTTTACGCGAAGAGTATAGGGAACTAAAGCGAGAAAGCGGGCTCGTTTAATTGCTTCGGTAATTTCTCGCTGATCGCTCGCACATGTTCCCGTTTTTCTACGCGGGTATATCTTTCCCTCACTGTTCATAAATCGGCGGAGAAATTCTCCGTTTTTATAGTCAATCACGTGCATATTAATCGTACAAAAATAGCAGTATTTCTTTTCTGCCGACTGCGGAACAAGTATTTTAAATTTTCGCTTTATTCGTTGGGCCATGTGATTAGGGTATAGGGGTTATGGGTTTCCGCCGCCGCCTCCGGCGGAAGGGTTTTGGGCGATTGTTATGCCCTATTCGCTATCCCCTATCCCCCGTGCCTTGTTATACCATCTCCAATTAATCTCTGAACACTAAGTCTTGATTGTCGATGGTATCAAAATTGAATGTCGTCTGGTTTTATATCTTCGTCGCCAGGATATTGAATGGTTTCAGTAACCTCGTTTATTTTTGAATTATTTTTTGGAGGAACATTCGAAGCGTCTTCCCGTTCACCGGTATTTCCTCCGCGAGGACCCATCTGCATTGCTTCCGCAATAATTTCCGTTCGATAATGTTTAATCTCTGGATGTGTTTTGTCATTCCAGCTTCGGCTCTCAATGCGTCCTTCCAAAAATACTAATTGGCCTTTCGCGAGGTACTGATTACAAATTTCCGCAAGGCGTCCCCATACGACGATATTATGAAATTCAACCTTTTCTTGCTTTTTGCCGCCTTGATCTGTCCATGCACGATTCGTCGCTATTCCAAAAGAGCACACGGATTGTCCAGATGGCGTTTGCCGTAACTCAGGGGCTTTCGTAAGACGGCCAATGAGCATAGCTTTATTGAGATTCATTATAAGATTGGCATTTAGGAGTTAGCGTCTAGCGTTCAGCGAAGGCGCTACTCATGCTCTATACGCTATTTTAATATTTCGTCAAGTTTCTTATCAATTGCTTCGATGTCGACAGGTTGCTTGGGCTCTTCTCGTTTTCGTTGCGTGTGTGTTTTTTGCTGTTGAAGAGCTCGCTCATTGCGTCCCATAAGATGTCGCGGGAGCGGTCGGTCCCGAAGATTTTTATTTATCTTGAGAGCCGAAACAATCATAAAACGGATAACGCTTTTCTCTTCATCGATAAGGCGCTTTAATGTGTTGACAGATGTTTCTTCAAGATTAAAACTGCTATAGCCAAAATACCCGTACCCATGTTTTTTAATAAAGTAAGCAAGCTTTCGTTTTTTTGGTTCTTCAATGTGAACAATGTTTCCTGCGGATTTTTCAATCATTTGGGTGATCTTTCCAGCACAAAAAACTGCATCTTCCTGTGAAAGTTCCGGGTTTAAAATATATGTGATTTCGTATGGTTTCATGATGAATCACGACACACATATCACATACCGCAAGACATTAATTGGTGATGCGTGATACATGAATTATTATTTGTGATATGCGTTGTAGCGTAGCGGAAAATAAAATATTTTGCAATATCAATATTTTGCCATCGGACGATTTCGAAAGCCTGTGCCAGCAGGAATCAAGCGTCCAATAATGACATTTTCTTTCAACCCGCGCAAATAATCTTTCCTTCCTTCAATCGCCGCTCGAATAAGCACGCGCGTCGTTTCAATAAATGATGCCGCCGCAAAAACAGAATCCGTATTAAGTGCGGATTTCGTAATTCCAAAAAGAAGCTGGTATGCCGTTGCCTTTCTTTTTCCTTCTGCAATTGCACGGCGATTTTCCTCGCGAAAACGATCCTTGCTCACCACCTCGCTGACAGTAAATCCGGTATCTCCCGGATCTTTTATTTTTACGCGCGCAAACATCTGCCGAGCGATAACCTCGATATGCTTGTCGTGAATTGATGCGCCCTGGCGACTATAAATTTTCTGAACCTCTTTAATAATATATCGTTGAGTAGCCGAAGAATTCGTAAGTTTATAGAGAAGCGTTAAGTCAGCGTGTCCATCTGTTATAATCATTCCGCGAGAAACTGCCGACCCCTTTTCAACCAAAAGTCCGATGCCGCGCGGAATGCGGATTTCATGAATCTCGCCTTCTTGTGGAATAGCTACCGATTTCTTTTTTGATTTCATGATAATCCGCCGAGGTTTTTGAAGATTTGACTGAACCTTAATGCGAATGACTTTCTCGCGATTCAATTCGAGAATTTCAATGACTTCGCCGTCAACATCAGAAAGAATAGCTTCTCCTTTAGGATGGCGCGCTTCAAAGACCTCCTCAACACGAGGAAGACCGGATGTAATATCTCCAGATCCAGCAACACCTCCAATGTGGAATGTGCGCATTGTAAGCTGTGTTCCCGGCTCCCCGATTGCTTGAGCGGCGACAATTCCTGCCGCTTCTCCAATGCAAATCTCTTTATTGTGCG
>CAYIPF010000091.1:0-2593 GCA_964365285.1 uncultured Candidatus Saccharibacteria bacterium
TATCGTTTGTCCGGACACATCCCATATTATGCCGACAGCATGTTCCCTCCGATGAAACTCGATGATGGAAACTATTACCTAAAAGCGATGAATTGCCCGCACACGCACATGATTTATCGCTCTGAACCGCGAAGCTACCGCGATCTTCCGTTGCGCTTGGCGGAATATGGAACGGTCTACCGCCACGAACTTTCTGGAACACTTGCCGGACTTCTCCGCGTGCGCGGATTTTCACAAAATGATGCTCACATTTACTGCCGCGAAGATCAGGTTGAGAAAGAGTTTCTCAATGTCATGCGCCTCCATGAATTCTGGTACCGCGATGTATTTGGAATAACTGATTTCCATATGCGCCTTTCGCTCCCCGCCAAAGACAAAAAAAAATACATACACCTTCCAGATGGATGGAAAAAATCCGTTGAAATGGTCCGTTCCGCAATGAAAAAATCCGGCCTGCCGTTTACCGAAGCTGAAGGCGAGGCGGCGTTTTATGGACCAAAGGTTGATTTTCAGATTCAAAGCGTTATCGGTCGCGAAGAAACCGCCTCGACAAATCAGCTTGATTTTTTAGCAACTGAACGGTTTGGGCTTACCTATACAGATTCGGACGGAAAACAAAAACCCGTGTTCGTAATTCATCGGGCCCCGCTCGGATCTCATGAACGATTTATCGCGTTTTTGATTGAGCACTACGCGGGCGCTTTTCCCCTATGGCTCGCGCCGACACAGATCTCGATACTCCCGATTAACGACTCTATCGCGCAATACTGCGAGGAAATTAAAAAAATACTTGAATCGCGCAACATTCGCGTCATAATCAATTCCGCGACAGAAACAATCGGTAAAAAAATTCGCGAAACAGAAATGCAAAAAATTCCGTTTATGTTGATTATCGGCGAAAAAGAAAAATCCGCAGAAACAGTTTCGGTCCGCGAGCGAGGTGGCAAAGATTTGGGCGCCATGAAACTTGATGAATTTATCCAAAAAATTTCGCCCGATCTCAGTCCTAAAAAAATTAAGTTCTAAAAACCCCCGCACTGCGGGGGGAGGGGGGATATTACATGCATCAATACATCAGCATCCTCCGGGCGGTTTTTGTCGGTGGTGAATCCAAATACCATGGGATTGGGTGTCCTGTCCTGGTTCGCCTACCATTTCATGATGCCATGGAATCACGCACAAATCGGGATGTTCATTTCGAAATCTCGAGATCGCTTCGAGTGTTGCTATAACACCGCGCCGATCTGTCAATTTTTCCGCCTGCACATAAATAAACGACTCATCTCCGATGGTGACAACCTCTCCGAAATTAATTTTGTTCGGCTCATTAAAGTTAAACCAAAACACACCAATAATGACTGCTGCAATACAAAAAACCAAAAACCATCCCACAGACATAGACGCATTGCTTTTACTTTCGTCAGGCATAACATCCTCCCTTAGGATTTGAAATTTTATTATAAAGGCACTACCGTAATAAGTACAACACATCTCTCACAATGTCAAAATCACGCATAGTTATTATTATCGGTCCGACAGCATCGGGAAAGTCGGATCTGGGTGTTTTCCTGGCAAAAAAATTCTCCGGCGAGATTATTTCTGCCGATTCGCGCCAAATATATAAAGGCCTTACAATTGGATCCGGAAAAATTTCAAAACAAGAAATGCGTGGAATACCACACCACCTATTAGATGTCGCCAATCCACGGCGCGTTTTTTCAGTGACTCAATATCAAAAACTCGCTGAAAAAGCCGTACACGAAATAATCGCAAGAAAAAAACTCCCCATTATTGTCGGCGGTTCAGGAATGTACATAGACGCAATACTTTTTGGCGCGCCATATCCACGCGTTCCGCCAAATCAAAAATTAAGAAAACGGCTTGAAAAAAAATCGGTCGAAGCTCTTTTTTTGACGCTTCAAAAAAAAGACCCAACCCGTGCCCGCGGAATTGATTGTCACAACAAACGCCGCATCATCCGAGCGTTGGAAATTTTCGCAGCAACCAAAAAACCAATTCCTCCGCTTGTAAAAATACACCGCTATAATCCGCTCATTATCGGCATCGCAAAAGATACGGGCGCACTTAATCGCCGTATTGATATTCGTCTGAAAACTCGCGTACGGTACGGTTTAATCGCCGAAGTACGGCGCCTCCTCGCACAAGGCATTTCATATAAACGGCTGTATGAACTTGGACTTGAATATCGATTTATTTCAGAATATCTTCGTGGCGCGCGCGCAAAAAAAGAAACGCTCGCGCTTCTCTCGCGAGCAATTAAGAATTATGCAAAACGGCAAATAACATGGTTTAAGCAGTATCCAAAAACATACTGGGTACGAAACAAAAAACAAGCAGAAAAGCTTGTCGAACATTTACACCACTAAACTCAACACCTCCTCACTCCCGCTCGGAATGAAGAAATTCATTCCATTTCGCCCTCTCGGCGAAACACGGGGAAACGCCTCTTGTCCGCCACAGGCGGTATGAAGTTTCCCGTCAAAGCTTCCCCGAAGCTTTGACCTCGCTAGCCACAATAAAAAATTTACAAACCAAACATCCGCAAAATGAGCTTAAAAAATCGTTCTCGAAA
>CAYIPF010000092.1:0-2545 GCA_964365285.1 uncultured Candidatus Saccharibacteria bacterium
ATGTGTTGGAAAAAAATAAGCATCAAGTTGAGGTTATATTGATGCAAAAAGGGACGCGCTTTCAGACGATGTTTTCCTCAATAGTTCTTGCCGATTGGGTTGCGCTGTATTGCGCCGAAATGCACCACATTGATCCGGAAGAAATTTTGATGATTGAGGATTTCAAGCAACGGATGAGAGAATGAACACGAAGAGGGGGCAATTCATACGCGTGGTACATTGAGCAGAGAAGGAAATGTAAAAAATGCTACGGGAGATAAAAAAAGATAGCGCTAGGCTATCTAACAGGTCGGGCAAACAATCTCATACATTCCAAGTTGCTGAAAGCTAAGACTTAAAGAGTCAATAACGCGCATCGTTGCTCCGCAACACTGGCAATGAGGCGGATTGGCTCGAGCTACTTCAAAAGATGTATTGTTTGGAATATCGGGTTTTCCGCATAGACCGCGCGAATGATTGAATAAGATTTTTGCAACCATAGATACCTCCTAAAAAGAACAATTATTGCATCAATTAAAACAAAGTTATGCGGAGTAGTCAAAAAAATTTGTCGCATGGACGGGTCACTATAGTATAAAAAATGCCATGGGAAGTGAGAGTAAAAAAATGAGGCCCGTAGGCCTCGTGAAAAAGAGAATGTTAGTCTTTAAAAACGACGATGATAAATGTCGCGACGGGACCAATAAATAGACTGATGATAAACCACGCAAGTCCGCCCAGATCTTCTCCACCATGAGCATTATTCTTGATTTGAGCTAATCCGGCGTTGATGAGCGCGAGAGTTCCAAAAGCGATAAAGAACTGACTTTCCATGACACACCTCCGTGATTATATATTCTGATGCGATGATAATGGATTACAAATCGCTTGTCAAGGTTTGGAGTCCGCATGACATTTTCTATAATCCAGCAAATATGATAGCACCGCAGGAAAAAAACGGCTTAAAATAAGGAAAATCCCTGCGGTTGATAATTAAAACAGTAAAAATGTAGCAGAGCGTTAGTAAGAATAAATTGTTATGAGTGCATTAATATCAAAACCGCGCATCGGAGGGCATGTCTCGGTTGCAGGCGGTTTGAAAAATGGAATACTGCGAGCAAAAGAAATTGGGGCGGATACGATTCAATTTTTTGGTTCCTCGCCACGATCGTGGGCAGTGCAAAAGCACGCGAAAAAGGACATTGAAGAATTCAAAAATACAGCGAAAGAATATGGCATTTATCCGCTTTTCATACACGCAAATTATTTGGTAAACCTTGCCAGTCCAGACGAGCTTTTAAGAAAAAAATCGGAATTATCATTGCGGGCGCAGTTAAAACAGGCGAATGACATTGGCGTTCATGGGCTTATTTTTCATATTGGTAGCGGTAAAGAGACACCGAAAAACGAAGCGCTGACGATTGTTGTTGGCGCTATTGAACGGATCATGCGGAGCGTGGATGGAGATGCGTTTCTTGTCATTGAAAATAGCGCCGGAGGCGGACAAAAAATCGGATCGTCCATCGAAGAAATTGGCACAATTATTCAGCGCGTCGGTGATCAGCGCGTGAAGATGTGTTTTGACACCGCGCACGCATTTGAAGCCGGAATCATTGAATTATATACGGCAAAAAATATTACCGCGCTTGTTTCTGACATTAAAAAACACATCGGCATTAAAAAACTCATCGCGTTCCATGTCAACGATTCAAAATCCCCGTTTAATTCTCATTACGATCGGCATGAAAACATTGGGGAAGGATATTTGGGATTGAGCGCGTTTAAAAATTTATTGTGTGAACCGTGTTTCGCTGTCCCTGCGTGGATTCTCGAGGTGCCCGGATTTGACGGTACGGGCCCAGATAAAAAGAATATTGATATATTGAAGTCATTGAAAAATGATCCGTTTTAACGAATATGAATGGAAAAAGCATTTTTTTATTGTTTTTCTTATTCTTTTGTTGTGCGGAATAGCGTTTTTTTATGTTAATGGCGAGGATATTTTTTATCAATTTCTTGGTGGTGATATAAAAGCGGGAAGAGAAAAATACACGAACGGTGAGTATCATTTTAGTGTTTTGTATCCATTTGAATATCTTGTTGGGCAAGAGAGGGGCGATGATTATATGAGCGTGTATTTTTTTCCGCCAAAGGCGGATCCGCCTTTGGCGGAAAAGATGTCGCCGATTATTTTTATTGAAAAAGGTAATCGTGCGAGCTATCTTGTTGCCGTAAAAAAACGGGAAGGCGTTCAGGTGTTGTCTGAACGGAATATTACCGTCGGAGACGGAATTTTTGCAAAGCAAATCGTTTCTCG
This sequence comes from uncultured Candidatus Saccharibacteria bacterium, assembly GCA_964365285.1. Classification (GTDB taxonomy): domain Bacteria; phylum Patescibacteriota; class Minisyncoccia; order Sungbacterales; family JBBTQR01; genus JBBTQR01. The sequence continues at coordinate 2,297 of CAYIPF010000092.1, forward strand.
CCTCGCAGATGGACGCGCGGAAACGAAGCTCGTTGAAACGGCATTTTCCCGTTCTGAGCGTGTTTTTGTTGTTTGGCAGAATTATAGTGAAAAGATTGATCCGGCATATCCGACGCTTATAAAAACATTTCAGTTTGAATAAAGCTCCTCGGGGCAAAGCCCCAAGGTATCGTTGGAACTCGCTTCGCTCGTATAATCGTCCGCCAAAGGCGGACGGTATTGACCTTTGTTCCCGTACATTCGGCTTGC
>CAYIPF010000093.1:0-2524 GCA_964365285.1 uncultured Candidatus Saccharibacteria bacterium
TGGTGGCTTTCTCAACCTGAGAGGATGCACTCTGCCGGAAGGTCTGGTGATCCACAAAGTTGGTGGCTCTCTGGATTTGAGAGGCTGCACTCTGCCGGAAAATTTGAAGCTGCCCGACTCCGTCGGCGGCTCCCTCGACCTGAGAGGCTGCACTCTGCCGGAAAATTTCAAAATCCCCAAACACTTAAAGAATAAAGTGATAAGGTGAAACATGGACTTAACAAGCGACCACATTAGGAACGCGCTGAACCCTACGGAAGAAGATTTTTGGAGTTGGTTTTCTTTTTGCGGAGGATCAAAACCGTCAAGCGGAAAAGAAATGGAAAAAATTATAGACGACGAATGGAATGACTACATTGACGACCTTAACGAATATTACGGCAAGGGGTGGCGATAATGGAATTCATCGGCATTGCAGACGTGCAGAGACGCAAAATGCTCGCAGCAGAAAAGCGACTTCTCGCAGCGCAGTGGACTTTATGGGTTCTCATGGCGGCGGCTGCGGTTTATATTTTCACCGTCGCAATCATCGGCTGGCCGAAAGTTGAGCGACGGGCGCAGGAATATAAAAATGGGAATATGACTATGACTGTAAAAGGAGGAAACTGAAATGAAAACAAAAAGTTTGGCGGTAAAGAAACAAACGAATATCGCAGTCACGTTTGAGCCGGAAATGGTGGAAATTATCCGGCGAACGGTTGCGCCTGAATTGCAAGATGCTGAACTTCGGGTTTTTCTCGGAGTTTGTCGCCGTTATGGTGCAGACCCGATTATGAAAGACATCGTTCCCGTTGTTTTTAACACAAAAAAAAACGGACGGACTTTAAATTTTATTGTAACGCGAGATTTTTTGCTTAAAAAAGCGAACAAGAGCAAAATGCTTGACGGACTTCATTCTGCCCTTGTGCGCGACGCGAAAGGCGCGATTATTGGAGCGGTTGCGGAGTGTTGGAAAACGGGGAGCGAACGCTCCTATAAAGTTGAAGTGGATTTTAAAGAATATTACAATGAGAGTAATGGCCTTTGGGGTAAGTTCCCCGGAGCCATGATCCGCAAAGTGGCTGAGTCCATTGTTCTAAAAAGGCTTTGCGGAATTGATATTTTAACTGCGGAGGAAATGGAGAAAGAAGGAAGCGTTAGAATTTCGGACATTATTATCCCCAAGACAAAAATTTCCATTTCCAAAAGTGGCCAGATTAAAAAAGAAAAGATCACAGAAGCGGAAGTTATTGGTAAAGTGAAAAATGAGAAAGAGGAGGTATTGTAATGGCTGTATTAACTGCTGTAAAAAAATATCCACGAGTTACGTCAGTATTGGGAGTCCTTCGAAAAATTGGTCTTGAATATTGGTTTAAAAACAATACGGCCGAGTTTTGCGATACCGAAAGTGCGCGAAGCAAAGAAATCGGAAGCCAAATCCACAAGATAATTCAAGAGAGCATTGAGTCTTCGGACGGCAAAATTTCAGATATTGAAACCCAGTATCCGAATGAAGTTACTATGGCATTGAAAAACTTTTTTGCTTTCAAAAAAGACTTCCCGAACATAAGGCTAAAGCGTTCAGAGGTATCAGTAACAAGCGAAATTTACGGGTATACAGGGACGCTTGATTGTTTGGCCGTAGAAAAAGGCGAGCTGTTTCTGTTTGACTGGAAAACAGGGAAATGCGACGTGGGAACAAAAAAGGAAAAGGAATTTCCGCCGATCTACCCTGAGCACTTGTATCAGGTTTCCGCGTATGTTAAGGCGTATAATGAGCAATTTAAGGCAAACATAAAAAGCGCAAGAGTTTTAGTGTTGTCAAAAGATAAGGCCGCCTACAATTATTTTATGGTCACTGAAAACGCCATAAACGAAATGTTCGAGGAAGTTTTTTTATCTGCTTTAAAAATCTACAATTACGAAAAAAAATCAGGAGGGAAATAACATGGAAGATAAAAAATGGTCAGTAAGCATGAAGGATGAGAAAGATCGGCGATTAAAGTTGCCAAACGGTGAATACCATGCGGAAATAATAGAAGTTGAATTAGTGGACGCAGAAACCTCAAAAAGCGGAATCCCATATTTTTTATGGACGCTTAAATTCGATGAAGGTGAATTGAAGACCGTAACAACGCTCAAAAAGGGTGCGCGGTGGAATTTGGGCAATATGTTGGACGCTTGCGGAATTCCGCGCGGCGAAACTGAAGATAAAAAATACGATTTCAAAAGATCGCAAGTCGTAGGAAAACAAGTGCTTGCATCCATTGAAAACAAAAAATCTTCTTTTACAGGGCGAGAAGGCAATACAGTTGAAGTTGAGAAGTCGGAGATAGTTAGGATTAAAAAACTTGAAACTATTGACGATATTAACGACGCGATTGAGCCGGTTGATTCTTCTACTCCGACAAAGCAAACTGAATCACAAAAGATGATGAAAAAATTAAAAAAGGATGAGATTCCTTTTTAAGTCACCATGTTTTGTATTTGTGGACATGGTGAAGAATGGCATGAAAGCAAAACTGGGGCTTGCGAGAAATGCAGA
>CAYIPF010000094.1:0-2501 GCA_964365285.1 uncultured Candidatus Saccharibacteria bacterium
CCAAAAGCCCATTTCAAAAACCGAAGCAGGCAACTGCCGTTATCTTCCGCGTCTCCACTGCAATTGAGGAGGCGCTGATAAAAATTGTTCTTTGTCGCCAGCATATTTTTTAGGAGTTTATATCGGGCTTCAAAATTTTAATGTCAAAGCGGCGACACAAACCCCCAATACTGTCAAATTCGGAAAAATCCGAGCTTTAACGATTGGCGACTAAAACTGTTTATGAAAAGAGCTTTTTATTGATGCTCTGAATTTTCTATTCAGAACTTATCCACACCATCGAAACACCCCTTAAACAAAAATCCCCCCATTGCTGAAAAATGAGAGGAATTTTAATGGATTTTCGGTGTACTAAAAAGACGCGCCAGAATAATTTTCAAACTAGAACGGGGGAAAGCACCTTTATATAAAGCGTTTTTTCTCCTCTCTTTTATTATAATTCATAGTAAAGAGAAAGTGTACTCATACTAGCAAACAAAAAGAATGGAGTGTCAGTACCTTAGTATCTTCGGTACTACAATACGGAAGACCACATGTTGGATTATCAATGAAAACATCCGTTGATGCAATGCTATTGATTAGAGAACATCCCGTCAAAGACAGATCATCTCATTGATAGTCATAGCCAGACCCTTTGGCGGGGCAGTCTCCAGCAAAGTCAGTCAATCGATACGCTTGGGACAAGCCGCTCCATAGATTAAAACTGGTAAATTTTCTGATATTTTGACTTGATTCGCTCTAGAAAATAGGTCGCGGAAATCGGTTTTCCGATTGCTTTTTCGACAATAAACTTAGTTCCGTTGCTCCGTCCGTGTATATGCACTCGAGATCTTAGCCATTCCAAAATATAACTGAAGTCTCCACACCTAATCCGTTTTGCCATATACTTTTCGGTCAATTCCTTCTGCATAGCGCCATAAAGCTCTTCTGCGATAATATTTCCAATGGTATAACTTGGAAAATAGCCGAAGAGCCCGCAAGCCCAGTGAACATCCTGAAGAATGCCCTCCTTGTCTGTTGGCGGTTTGCACCTAAAAAATTCTTCAAACCGCTGATTCCATGCTTCTGGTGCCTCTGCAACCGAAAGTTCCCCAGAGAACATGCTCTTTTCCATCTCATAGCGAAGTAGAATATGAAGATTATATGTAAGAGGATCCGAATCACATCGGATATAGTGAATTCCTGCCTTATTCACAGCGCGATAAAAATCATCTCTAGAAGTGGATTTTAATTGGTCAGAAAACTCTTTATTAAGAATTTCACGACACCAGTACGAAAAGTCGATACTTCGCCCGATACAAACCTCCCAGAAGCGCGACTGTGATTCGTGGAGCGCCATTCCACCAGCCACCCCAATAGGCGTCAATGCCCATTCACGAAGAATTCCTTGATCATATAGGGCGTGTCCCGCTTCGTGGATCGCACCATACAACGCCTCGAGAAGATTATGCACACTATAGCGATTGGTGATACGCGCTGTAGCCGAGGCGACATTCGTCGTAAAAGGATGCACCGAAGTGTCCATCCGGCCCATCTTCCAGTCAAAACCAATGGCTGTGACGATTTTTCGACATATACGCTCCTGCGCATCAATGGGATATGCCGCAAAAAGAAAACTGTTATCCACCTGGTTTACAGACTCAAGAACCGTATTCACCAGCGGAGGCAACTCGCTTTTAAGTATATTGAACATTTCATCTACTTCAGCAAGCGTGAAATCACGCTCGAATTCAAAAAGAAGCGATTCATACCTGGTTTTTCCAATACCCACAGCAACAAGTGCGTCGGCTTTCTCGCGCGTAAGCTCGACCATTGTTTTCAAATATGGAGCAAACGTTTTCCAGTCATTTTCTTTTCGCGCCACTTGCCACACATCAAGCGATCGTGATCCATGTTTTGCGAGTGCTGCGACTAATTTTGTTGGCAACGCTCTTTCACACCGAATGATATATTCCGCTTCAGAAAGACTGGCGAACGTTAATTCATCCAATAATCCGCCCCTACCATGATGCAACAAGCATTGAACCTGTTCTTCAAAATCCGGATCGGTAAGAGATTTGTGCAGAAGCTCGGCCATAAGCGCCATTTGTTCGCCGCGCTCCGATGCCTCACCGCCAGTCATATTGATTTCCTGATCCCACGAAAGCAAATTACTAACTTCTCCAAGCAAGGAAATTTTCTTCCATTTTTCAAAGAACGCAACACGCGCTTTTTCAATATCTGGAACCTTATGCTTCATACCGCCCCCCTTTTCTGATTTTTCTTTCAGCGCTTTGTGATTCGTAGCACAAAGTATACGCATTCGCAACTGTTGTCAAAAAGCCAAAAAAATTATATATTTCAATGGATTTTACGATGTTCGCCTGTTGGCAAATATTGACAAATAAGTTGTTTGGAGATGTGCCAGAGTGGTTGAATGGGCCGCACTCGAAATGCGGTATACCCTTTCGGGTATCGGAGGTTCGAATCCTCCCATCTCCGCCAAAATTGAAAATCGGAAT
>CAYIPF010000095.1:0-2296 GCA_964365285.1 uncultured Candidatus Saccharibacteria bacterium
GAGTTGCAGCCATAATTTTAAGATTGCAGTAGAAAAATAATTACGCAGTAGGTCTCGTATAGAAAAAAAACCGCCTTTAAATTTTTCGGGGCGGTTTATGGATTTATGGAATCGTATAATCACGCGGAGGATAGTTGAGGGTTATGTGGGAAATTGCGATTTCGCTTCGTTTTCGTTTTTCAAAATCAATCAGATTTTTAAAAATATGCGTATGTACGAGAAGTTTTCCTCTGTAGAGATCTCGTATTTTTGGAGTTGGCGTTTCGATGGTTCCAAATAGCCACTTATTCATTTCTGATCGTATAAGAATACGCACAAAACGAATCGGATAATCATCAGGAAGCGCTCGATTCATCTCGTACGCTATATTCATAAAACAATATGTTTGTAAGTGCCGTGGCAGTCGATTGAATCCTGCTGTTCCGGCAAAAAGCACGATTTCATCAAGGTTCCGCTCGATAAAATTATGGAGAGACGCTTTAAAGGCGTCAATATCATTTCGCAAACGCTTGCTTTCGCGTGCTATCGTTTCTGAAATTTTTGGTAAGATGTCCATACGAAAAAAATTCGCAATGTTTTTTTCCCATAAAAGCTGTTTGTCGGTTTTTGTATTATTGTCCATGCGTACCTCGTTGTGAAGGTGCTATTTTTTAACCTACACCAATGTTCATTCAAATGCAAAATAGGAAAACACGCACAGCATTATCGCTGTACATGGAGCGCGTGCGACCAATTTGATGAGAATTATTTTGCGTGGTACAATGACACGCATGGATCAACAATCATACGAACAAAAACGAGAGGAAAAAGCAAAAGAACGATCGCGGGAAAGCGCTCCCGTGCGCGAAGAATGGAAGAAAAAAATCGTTTGGATTTTTGTTGGTATTTTTATCATCGCGGGCATCGGGTGGTGGGTTATGAGTTTGGCTGTGGAAGGACCGGACAACAGTAAAATATATCCCGATCAGGGGAGGGATCATATTGCTAATGGATCATCGCACGATTCATATAATTCAAATCCGCCAACATCAGGACCGCATTATGTTGAATGGGCCACGGATCGTTTTTATGAACGAGAAATCCCCGATGAACATCTTGTGCATAATCTTGAGCATGGTGATGTCTGGATCAGCTATAAGCCGACGATTTCTGACGAGGTTAAAAAACAGCTTAAAAAATTTGCAGGATCAAAAGTTGTCATAACACCTCGCGAAGCAAACACGGAAGATATAGCGCTTGTGGCATGGACGCGTCTTGATTCGTTCAATCTTGAAAACGGAACGCTTGATACCGCTCGTGTTAGCGACTTTATTAAACGGTATAAAAACAGGGGTCCGGAACGAGTAATGGGGGGAGGGGGAAAGGAGTTTTAGGAACAAGCTTATAGCAGGGTATAGGGGTAGTGTTGCTATGCTCTCTATATCCTATTGGCTATATATACCCTATACTCTGCTAATATGCGCGAATTAATAGAAAAATTTCCTAAGCAATTTTTGTGGGAACCCGTTATCGAAAACGCGGATAATTTTAAACATCGAGAGCATGTGATTGTTATCGGCATGGGCGGATCGCATCTTGCCGCTGACCTTGTGGGTGCGTGGAAGCCGGAATTGAAGCTTTCTCTATGGAGTGACTATGGACTTCCGCATGTTTCGGACGCAGAAAAAGAAAATACGCTCATCATCGCAAGCTCGTATTCAGGAAATACCGAGGAAGTTTTGGACGGGTATATGATGGCACAGAATTTGAGTATCCCGTTATTAGCAATTTCTACTGGTGGATTGCTTTTGGATTATGCGCGGCGCGACGGAACCCCATACATTCAAATGCCTCAGACGAATGTTCAACCAAGGATGTCGCTTGGATTTGGCGCAAAAGCCATTTTGAAAGCGTTGGGCGAGGAGCGCGAGCTTGAAGAAATTTCTTCTTGCGCCTTTTCATTGTCACTTGAAATGGCAGAGCGTGCCGGCAGAGAGCTCGCTGAAAAAATCAAAAATAAGATTCCGGTCATATACGCGTCAGCGCGCAATAACGCGGTAGCGCAAATCTGGAAAATAAAACTGAATGAGGGCGCAAAGATTCCGGCATTTTATAATGTTTTTCCGGAACTAAATCACAATGAGATGATTGGATTTTCTGCTGGAGATGAGTCGCGTGGACTTTCGGAAAAATTTTATTTTATTATCTTAAAAGACGCGGAGGATAATCCATTGATTGCGCGAAGGATGGAAATTACCAAAAATGTGTTGGAAAAAAATAAGCATCAAGTTGAGGTTATATTGATGCAAAAAGGGAC
>CAYIPF010000096.1:0-2282 GCA_964365285.1 uncultured Candidatus Saccharibacteria bacterium
TGGTATCGGTATGGACGGTCGGAAAATATCGCGGAAAAAATCTATGTAGCCGCGGAAGGAGACGGGGCAATTAATGTTATTGACTCTGCGACACGGCAGATTATTCGTACCGTCGATCTTTCTATCGGGCACGAAGGAGGGATTGTAAAATTTCATCCGCATAATATTGTTGTTGCTCCGGATGGAAAAAGCGTCTGGATTACCGCGAACGCCGGAAAACACGAAGGGCATTCGCGAGGATTGGTGAATGAGGCATACGCGCATGGCGCCAATGAGTCAGGCGTTGAACCCGATGAAGTGATTGTTTTGGATCCGTGGTCACGGGATGAAATCATAAGTCGCATTGAGACAGATATTGGCGCGCAACTGGCGCATGTCGTTGTTTCCGCGGATGGCGCGTTTGCGTATGCCACGGCGCAGAAAAGAGGGGTGGTATATAAAATTGACGCGAAAAGTAAAAAAATTGTCAGTGAGATTTCGTTTGCGGTAGGAAGCGAGCCGCACGGGTTGCGCATATCTTCTGATGGTGCGCGGGCGTTTGTCGCTGTTTTAAAAGGAAAAGCACTTGGAATTCTTGATCTGTCTAAAAATACCATAGCATCTGTTTCGTTGCGCGGTGCGGTGGTGCAAACCGGTGTTACGCCTGACGGAAAATACGCGGTCGCTTCACTGTACGACACCAAAGAGCTTGCCGTCTATGACACGCAATCAGGCATGGTTTCTTATATCGCTCTTCCCGCGAGTTCCAAGGGTCCGATTCAAATGTATTCGACTCCTGATTCAAAATTCTTTTATCTTGCCGATCAGGGATATTATTTCAGTCAGCCAACGAGTGAGTGGGTGTATAAAATTGACATTGAAAATCGAACGGTCATAAAAGAAATAAAAGCCGGGGAAGCACCTCATGGCGTTGTTGTCTCTAAAGACGGAAAATTTGCGTACATAACAAATCTTTTGAGCGGTGATGTTTCTGTGATTGATGCTGCGACGGATACGGAAGTCGCGCGCGTTTCTGTCGGCAAAGAGCCGAACGGCATCAGTATCTGGAATCGCGATACCGGCGGGACGCCGTGATCAACTCCAGTATATCAGCGACGACTTCAGTGGGTTTTTGAGCGAGATTAATTATTAATTAAAATTTTCCATGGATCAACAAAAAAAATTTGAATCGGAAATTTTCGAGAAAGAAGGCGCGTCCCAAACCGAAAATCCTTATAGCGTACCGCTAGCGATTGTTATCGCGGGCGCTATAATCGCTGGTGCGATATTTTATTCTTCGGGCAGATCTTCTTCCGCGCCTGTCGGTGATAATAAAAAAGATGCAATTGAAAAAAATCAGCCGCAAGGCGGCAGTGGCTCATTAGACGCGATGAAACCGGTTTCCGCAATTGATCATATTCTTGGCAATCCCGATGCGCCGATAAAAATCGTTGAATTCTCCGATACGGAATGTCCTTTTTGTAAACGGTTTCATCCGACGATGCAGACTGCGATTGAAGAATATGGAAAAAACGGCGAGGTAGCATGGGTATACCGGCATTTTCCTATTGATTCGCTTCATCCAATAAAAGCCCGCAAGGAAGCAGAGGCGACCGAATGCGCCAATGAACTTGGCGGTAATGCGAAGTTTTGGGCATATCTTGATCGGCTTTTTGAAATAACGCCGTCAAATAATCAGCTTGATCTCGGGCAACTTCCGGAAATCGCCGTATATGTCGGATTAGATAGGGCGCGATTTTTACAATGTTTGGATAGCGGGAAGTATGCAGAGCATGTCGCTGATGATCTTGCCGACGGTGGAAATACAGGAATTAATGGAACTCCATTTAGCATCGTAATCGCTCAAAACGGCAAAAAATTTCCATTGAATGGCGCACAGCCGTATTCAGCCGTGAAAGCGCTGATTGAGCTCGCGCGCAAAGAAAAATAAATGCTTTTTCAAGCTCTAAAAAAAGTATTTCAAAAACCGCTGTATATACTTCTCGCGTGCATCACTAGTTTGGCGGTATTTGCGTTTGCCGTGTGGCTCCCAAACATCTCTCTCATTGTAAGCGTTATGGCTCATCCGGAGATATCTTTTTCGCAAAAACTTAATTTGCCGTTTATTCTGCTCGGATCAATTGTTACAAATTTCACTTTGCTTTCCGCTTCGTACACGATTGCGATAGCCATCTTGTTTGGCGTCAATCTCGCGATGGTTGTCTATTTCCTGAAAAGGAAAATTAGCGAAGTCAAAAGGAGCGGAATTGCCACGGGATTTTTTGGCATAGCGAGCGGAGTTG
>CAYIPF010000097.1:0-2240 GCA_964365285.1 uncultured Candidatus Saccharibacteria bacterium
AAAAAATTATCCCGCGCTCTGCGGGATAATTTTTAAAAATCTTTTTCGCAATCTTGTTAGTAATCCTGATGAGGCATCTGAGGCATTGGAGCTTCTTTTTTTGGAAGTTCGCCGACAATCGCGTCCGTAGTAAGAACGAGAGCCGCGACTGACGCGGCATTCTGAAGAGCAGTACGCACGACTTTTGTCGGATCAATAATGCCCGCTTTCACTAAATCTTCATACATATCCCGCGCGGCATTATAACCAAAAGCGCCTCGATGTTTCCTAACTTCTTCAGCGACAACAGCGCCCTCCCGTCCGGCATTATATGCGATTTGTCGAATCGGAGCTTCAAGCGCTCGCGTCATTATGTCCATACCAACGCGCTCGTCGATATGCTCGGGACTTTTGTCCATAGCATCACGGTGTTTTTGAAGTTCGGAAAAACAGCGAATAAGCGCAACACCTCCTCCTGGGACAATTCCCTCTTCCATAGCCGCTTTAGTCGCGTGTACCGCATCATCAATACGAAGCTTTTTCTCCTTTTGCTCAAGTTCCGTCGCGGCACCGACTTTTATAACGGCAACTCCTCCGGAGATTTTCGCCAGCCGTTCCTGAAGCTTTTCTTTATCAAACTCCGATGTTGAACGGTCAAACTCCGCCCGAATTTGCTTCACGCGCTTTTCAATGTCCGCTTTTTTCCCCTTGCCACCGATGATGATGGTGTTTTCCTTGGTGGAAATAACGCGCCGCGCGGAACCAAGCATGTCCATCTCAACGGCGTCTAGCTTTAAACCGACTTCTTCAGTGATAACGCGCCCCCCCGTAACAGTCGCAATGTCTTCCAGCATATCTTTTCTGCGATCGCCAAACCCAGGCGCTTTAATGGCGAGCGTGTTAAATACTCCGCGAATTTTATTAACAACGAGCGTTGCCAATGCCTCGCCCTCAATATCATCGGCAATAATGACAAGGTCTTTGCGTCCTGCTTTGGCAGGTTTTTCAAGAAGTTTTAATATATCCTGAATGCTAGAGATTTTTTTGTCTGTTATGAGTATAGCGGGATTTTCAAAAACCGCTTCCATTCGTTCGGCGTTCGTAATCATATACGGCGAGACATATCCGCGATCAAATTGCATTCCCTCCACAATTTCACTGGAAAGCCCAAGCGTCTGATCGTCCTCGACGGTTATAACACCGTCTTTGCCGACTTCCTTAATAATATCGGCGATGAGAACGCCAATCTCCCCGTCTTGAGCGGAAATGGTCGCAACTTGCCGCACCTCTTCATGATTCGCGATTGGCCGTGAAAGTTTTTTTAATTGATTCAAAACGATCTCCGTTGCCTTTTCGATTCCGCGCTTCACGCCCATCGGATTTGCTCCCGCGGTGATATTGCGAATGCCTTCCGCAATCATAACTTGCGCTAAAAGTGTTGCGGTCGTGGTTCCGTCTCCCGCAACATCATTGGTCTTTGTGGCAACTTCGCGAATGAGATCGGCTCCCATATTCTCAAGCTTATCTTCAAGTTCAATTTCCTTTGCGATAGTAACGCCATCATTTGTAATAAGCGGAGTTCCATATCCGCGATCAAGAACGACATTTCTTCCCTTCGGACCAAGCGTTAATTTGACGATATCGGCGAGTTTATCAATCCCGCGCTTTAACGCATGACGCGCCTCTTCATTAAAAAGAATTTGTTTTGCGGACATAATTCGCTACGCTCAAGTTCAAAATTCAAAATGCAAAATGAAAATTTGATATTTGATCTTTGAGTTTTAATTTAGTCGATAATAGCGAGAATATCTTCTTCTCGCGCAATTAAATACTCCTTACCGTCGACTTTAATTTCATTCGGACCATACTTGGTAAAAATAACGACATCACCGTTTTTTACAGACATAGCGATGTGTTTTCCGTTTTCATCGCGTTTGCCTTGTCCTACCGCAACCACACGACCCTTTTCGGGGCGTTCTTTCTCAACTGTTTCGGGAAGATAAATACCAAAATCGGTTTTTCCTTCTTTATGTTCGCGCATCGGCTCAATGAGCACTCGATCACCAAGTGGCTTAATGCTTATTTTCATAATATACAGCTTATTAGCTTTTTAGCACTCTCACTATTCGACTGCTAAACAGTATAATCAGCAAAACGCGCCGTGTCAATATAAAAAAAGCCCCGCATGAAGTAGCGGGGCTTGCTATATAAAGCTCCTCGGGGCAAAGCCCCGAGGTATCGTTGGAACTCGCTTCGCTCGT
>CAYIPF010000098.1:0-2216 GCA_964365285.1 uncultured Candidatus Saccharibacteria bacterium
CGACCGAACGCGAGTGAGGAAGTACTGAAGCTAGAATGCTGAATGTGCGACCGAATGAGAACGAGGAAGCACTGAGGTCAGCAGACCGAATGTGTGGGAGGCGGATAGGGTTTTCCTTTTACTGTTTCAAAAAATATTCGCGCGTTCCAGCATGAAGTGCATGCGAAAATAAAGAGTTGATGTGGACGCGATTTATTTTTCCATGCGGTTTCTGATTCATAATCAAGCACAGAAACTTCTCGAACATCGTTTATGGAAGCAAGCATTCCGCATAGGTCACAAAACGCTTGAATGGTTCCAGTGCCGATATTTTGCTGATGCAACAAACTGGTAAGACGGGGTTTTTCTGATGCCATAACGCCTCCATTGTAAAGAACTCAAACAAAACAATATGAATTATACTACAAAAAAACTTCCAAAATCGCAAATAGAAATTTCTGTTTCCTTAACCGTTGATGAATTTGATGCGTTTTTGAAAACGGCACTTGTTGATACCGCGGGCGAGGCGCACATTGAGGGATTTCGCCCCGGCAAAGCGCCTCACGCGATGATAAAAGAGCGCGTTGGAGAAGAGCGCATCCGTACACTGGCGATAGAATCGGCAATCCAAAAATACTACGAAGAGATTGTTGCCAAAGAAAAGATTGCTATTATCGGGAAACCGAATGTTAATGTAATAAAATTTGAACCCAATATTTCTTTTGTTATTACGATGGCGGTTTTTCCTGAAATCGTGCTTCCGGATTATCGGGCTATTGCAAAAAAATCATTGCACGAGAAAAAAGAGGTCTTTGTTGAAAAAAAAGAAATTGACGAATCGGTTGGTTTGCTTCGCGAATCGCGCGTGGCGATTATTACCGTTCCACGGATGGTTCAAAAAGACGATCGCATAGAAATAAACTTTGTCGTGAAGGATAATGGCGTAATTATTGAAGGCGGAAAATCCGAAAATCATCCTTTTATTGTTGGTTCCGGAAAATTTGTGCCGGGATTTGAAGATCAATTGCTTGGCATGAAAGCGGGGGAGAGTAAAAATTTTCAATTGATAATGCCAAAAGATTATGCAAACGGTCTTGGCGGCAAGAAAATGGATTTTTCGGTAACAATAAAATTGGTGCAAGAGCGGCGACTTCCGGAATTAACCGACGATTTTGCTAAAGGCATCGGTAATTTTGAAAGCGTGGAAGCGATGAGGGTTAGCATTGGCGAAGGATTAAAAAAAGAGAAGGAAGAAAAAGAGAGTCAGCGAATTGACATGCTGCTTGCCGATCAAATTGCCGAAAAATCAAAAGTTGAGGTGCCGGACGTTTTGATTGATTCAGAGCTCAATAAAATGACGCGCGAGTTTGAGGATAATCTCAAGAACATGGGAATGGAAATCGGGAAATATCTTGAACACATTAAAAAAACCGAAGAGGATTTGAAAAACGGGTGGCGCAAAGACGCACAACGAAGGGTGATTATCGCGTTAGCGCTTCGCGCCATTGCCGCCACGGAGCACATAGAGCCCTCCGAAGAGGACATTGAAGCGCATATGAACAAAAACCTTGATATGTTTCGCGCCGAAGGGCACAATATTGAAAAAATAGACAAAAGCGCTCTCGCCGACTATAGTAGAAGTGTACTCCGAAACAAACAGGTATTTGAGTTTTTGGGGCGTCAAGCGTAATTAACTCCACCGCATCTATGGAAAAAGAGCATATATCGCAATATCTCATCCCAACCGTTATTGAAAAGACGCAGTATGGCGAACGCGCATACGACATTTATTCGCGACTCTTGAAAGAACGAATTGTTTTTCTTGCTGGCCCAATTACTGACGGAATGGCAAACGCTGTCATCGCTCAGCTTTTATTTCTTGATTCACAGGACTCAAAAGCCGATATCAAGCTTTATATTAATTCTCCGGGTGGTTCCGTAACCGCGGCATTGGCGATTTACGACACGATGGAGTTCGTGAAAGCCGATATCGCAACCATTTGTATCGGTATCGCGGCATCTGCCTCCGCGGTATTGCTTTCGGCAGGAGCAAAAGGTAAACGCTTCTCGCTTCCAAATTCTGAAGTTCTCATTCATCAGGTGATGGGAGGCGCGGAAGGACAGGCAACAGAAATTTTAATCGCCGCCAAGCATATTGAACGGATGAAAAAACACCTAAACGAAATTCTCGCAAAGCACACCGGCCAGTCAGAAAGCAAAATTGAACAAGATACCGA
>CAYIPF010000099.1:0-2191 GCA_964365285.1 uncultured Candidatus Saccharibacteria bacterium
CTAGTCAATATGGCCATCATAGACATCGTCAAAATACTCCTTCCCTCCGTTATTTCTTTTTGGGTGGGAATCTTTTTTACGCCTCTCGTAACCCATTATCTCTATAAACACGAGATGTGGAAAAAAAAGTCGGGCAAAAGAGCAACGGATGGTAGAGAAACACCTATCTTCAATGCCCTCCATAAAGATAAAGAAGTCGGAACCCCTAGAATGGGTGGTGTTGTCATTTGGATTTCTGCTTTTATCACTATTGCTGCATTTTGGCTTGCGTCAAAGTTTTTCCCAAGCGAGATAAGTATTAAACTCGATTTCTTAAGCCGCGACCAAACATGGATTCCACTTTTTACACTCGTCGCCGGGGGCCTTATTGGAGTCATTGACGACATCCTTGAGATTCGCGGGAACGGAAGTTATTTCGCGGGAGGACTCTCGCTTAAAAAAAGACTTGCCGTCGTATCATTCATCGGCCTTTTCGCCGCGTTGTGGTTCTATTTTCCACTTGAAGTCAGGGGGATTGGATTGCCGGGGGGTGGGGAACTCACGTTGGGTTGGCTCTTTATTCCATTTTTTGTTGCGGTAATGCTCTTTATTTACTCTGGTGGAGTCATTGATGGTATTGACGGTCTTGCCGGGGGCATATTTGCGACAATTTTTCTTGCATATGCAGGCGTTGCGTTTTCTCAAGAACAAATAAACCTTGCGGCATTTTGTGCAACAATTTCAGGCTCAATTCTCGCATTTTTGTGGTTCAATGTTCCTCCAGCACGATTTTATATGTCAGAAACCGGCACTATGGGACTTACACTGACACTTGCAGTTGTCGCCTTTATGACAGACTCTTTGGGTGAAGGATATGGCGTACTTGTTCTCCCGGTAATTGCCTTTCCTCTCATAATAACGACGCTTTCCGTCATTATTCAGTTAACATCAAAAAAAATCCGAAACGGAAAAAAAGTCTTCCTCTCCGCACCCGTTCACCATCACTTTGAAGCGAAAGGCTGGCCGCCATACAAGGTGACAATGCGTTATTGGATTATTGGGCTTATCTTTGCAATTTTTGGGACAATCCTTGCGCTTTTAGGGTAGAGGTCGTTCGTAACGTCTTTTCCAAAGCACACATGTTCGCGTGCTCGCGAATTGCTCTGCTCGTGCCGTCCGCACTTGCGCAAGGTTTTGGAAAAAGGGTTACTCACTCAAGCTGAAAAGAAAAATGTTATTATTGTTCTGATGTCACGGGCAAAAACCGACAAACTATTTTTTATCTCCGTCCTCATCCTCGTTGTCGCGGGTTTTTTTATTTTCATTTCAGCTTCAATGGGACTTTGGACGAGGGAGGGAATTGACGCAGGGAGTCTCGCTTTCAAACAGATACTTATCGGGATTGTGGGAGGAACAATCGCCTGCATGATTACCTCTCGTATTCCTTACAAAATATGGAGAAAATATTCTCCTTTTTTGTTTATCGCCGGAATTCTTGTCACGCTTCTTGTTTTTGTCCCGGGAATTAGCTTCGAACATGGCGGAGCTAAACGTTGGATTTATATTGGTAGATTTACCTTTCAACCTTCGGAATTTTTAAAACTCGGTTTTGTAGTTTATTTCGCGGCGTTACTTTCAGGACATATGAAAAACGGAATAAGCTCATGGACACGCAGTATTCTTCCATTTTTTGTGCTCGCAGCCATTTCCGGACTTATTCTCGTCAAACAGCCGGATATAGATACACTGGCCGTTATCTGTCTTTCGGGCCTTGCCATGCTTGTCGCGGCTGGAGCGCGGTGGAGACATATTGGCATTATCATCCTCATAGGTCTTATAAGTCTTGCCGGGGTTTTCTACAGCAAGCCCTACATCAAAGAGCGTATTTTCACGTTTCTGGACCCGTCCCGTGACCCACAGGGAGCAGGGTATCAAATTCAACAATCGCTTATCGCCATCGGTTCCGGTGGATGGTTTGGGCGAGGTTTTGGTCAAAGCATACAAAAATTCGGGTCACTTCCGGAACCGGTCGGGGACTCCATATTTTCAGTCGCGGCGGAAGAATTTGGTTTTGTTGGAAGCGTTGCTTTAATTTTTATTTTCATCTTTTTTCTCATTCGCGGACTTAAAATAGCGGCCCGGGCGCCAGATTCCTTTGGTAGACTTCTCACTGTTGGAATTGTTATACTGATAGTGTCCCAGTCGTTTATTA
>CAYIPF010000100.1:0-2134 GCA_964365285.1 uncultured Candidatus Saccharibacteria bacterium
TTTAGCCCCATGCGCGGGGCTTTTTTTCTTTCAAAAATGTTTAAATTTTGATATATATAGATATATATAATTGATATGGAAGCAAAAGAAATCCGCAAAAAATTTCTTACCTTTTTCAAAGAACGAGGGCACGCGATCGTTCCTTCTTCTTCGCTTATACCCGACGATCCGTCGGTGCTTTTGACTACTGCCGGCATGCAACAATTCAAGCCGTATTACATCGGCGACGCAGATCCTCTGCGTGATTTTAGCTCAAAAAACACCGTTTCAGTGCAAAAATCATTTCGTACTTCCGATATTGATGAAGTGGGAGACGAATCGCACCTCACGCTTTTTGAGATGCTTGGGAATTTTTCGTTTGGCGGTTATTGGAAAAAAGACGCCATAACTTTTGCGCATGATTTTATCACGAAAGAAATGGGGCTTCCGATTTCATTCGTTTCTATTTTTGAAGGTTCTGATAGCGTACCAAAGGACGACGAATCAAAAGCGATATGGCAATCACTTGGCGTGAATGATGTTCGGGAAATGGGAATGCATGAGGTTTTTTGGGGTCCAACGGGAACATCCGGACCTTGTGGTCCTACGACGGAGATTTATTGCACAAATGCCGGCGGAAAAGACATTGAGATTTGGAATATTGTGTTCAATGAATTTTTTTGCGATAGATCGCGCGAACAGCTTCTCGCGGGCAAAGCAAAACTTTTATCACTGGCAATCAAAGGTGTTGATACCGGTATGGGACTGGAACGGCTTGCTATGATTTCACAAAAAACAAAAACTATTTTTGAAACTGACCTTTTGGTTCCGCTTATTTTGCTTTTGCCATCAGAGCTTGATGAGCGCAAAAAACGAATCATTGTCGATCATGTCCGTGGTATGGCGTTTCTTTTGGCGGATGGGGTACGCCCATCAAACAAAGAGGCGGGATATATTCTTCGGCGTTGTATCCGTCGAGTCACGGGGTACGAAAAAATAGATTCCATTCCGTCGCATGTGATTGACGCAATAACGCATGAGGTCATTCATGAGTACGGTGATTTTTATCCAGAGCTTTCAAAACACGCTGAAGTAATTCAGAAGGAAGTTCGTGATGAAAGAGGGCGATTTTACCAAACCATTGAACGCGGTCTTGTAGAGCTACAAAAACTTTCTTCCGTTAACGCGGTAAGCGCTTTCAAGCTCTACGAAAGTTATGGTCTTCCATATGAATTTATAAAAGAACTTGCTGGAGAAAAAGGCGGCGAATTAAATCATGAAAAATTTGACGAGGAGTTCAAAAAACACAAAGAAATTTCGCGCGCGGGAGTTGAGAAAAAATTTGGCGGTCACGGACTTGTTTTAGATACCGGCGAATTAAAGGCGGGTAGCGAGGAGGAATTAAAGATTGTTACGCGTTTGCACACGGTCACACATCTTATGAATGCCGTTTTGCGTACGGTATTAGGAGATGAAGTGGAGCAGAAAGGTTCAGATATCACTGCGGAACGAACGCGTTTTGATTTTTCATTTAGCAGAAAGCTGACTCCGGAAGAAACGCAGGAAGTTGAACGGTTGGTAAACGAAGCTATTAAAAACGATTACCCGGTAACAGCACAAGAGCTTTCTCTTGATGAAGCAAAGATGACGGGCGCGTTATTTATGAAAAAAGGGAAGTATCCCGAACGAGTAAAGGTTTATACGATAGGAAACGAAAAAGAAACTTTCTCGCGAGAGCTGTGCGGTGGTCCGCATGTTTTGCGTACTGGTGAAATTTGCAGATTTAAAATTATAAAAGAAGAGGCGTCTTCTGCCGGAGTTCGCCGTATTCGTGGAATTGTTGAATAATTTCATTTACCAATTGCGCTGTTCTCATAATATGCGCTTTGTTGTATACTTGATGCATGGTGTTTTTTTCACGTAAAAAAGTCGAAAATATTGAAATCAATACTGCAACGACTGAAAGCTCAGACCCTGTGCTTTCGGATATTATTGATCTTCGCAAAATGCGTGCAGAAACGCGCGGGCGCGATTCTGAAAGCGTTGATAAGGTGGGCGCGCGAAAGTCAAAAATAACGCATGTAAACCCAAAAGAAGATTCGATTAAAAGTTTTTTTTCAAAAAGAACGAGCCAACCGAAAATCATTCGCTACCG
>CAYIPF010000101.1:0-2085 GCA_964365285.1 uncultured Candidatus Saccharibacteria bacterium
GCGCCGCAGCGGAAAATCATCACTGCGCTTCTGCCGTTTGGTCATTCTTGATTTCGACGCAATATTGTATCTAGTTATATTATAAACCTCTTAAATAATTCCAACGCTTACTCCATAATGAAAACTCCGAGAGCGACGACCGAAGTCCACAAGCTATCTTTGTTTCCGATGGCAGATTGAGTAAAGTTTGAGGTTTTGATAATCTGTCCCGATGCTTTGAAAAGTTGTTCGCGCTCATCCCATGCGGTATTTGGGTCAAATTCAATTCCTAATGTCGTCGCAAGCATGGTTGCGGCCAGATCTTC
Source organism: uncultured Candidatus Saccharibacteria bacterium (assembly GCA_964365285.1). Lineage (GTDB taxonomy): Bacteria > Patescibacteriota > Minisyncoccia > Sungbacterales > JBBTQR01 > JBBTQR01. The sequence goes on from CAYIPF010000101.1 coordinate 306, forward strand.
CGCGTATTCACCCGCTTTTTCGTCTGTCTCGCCGAATGGATGATGTTCAGAGAGGTATCCGTATTGGTTTGGATCTGCCGGCATCGCAACGCCGATTGACGCGGCGATCAGGCGATTTCGCTCGTTTGTCGCGTTCCGCGCCATGACACAATGAACGATTGAGCCCGGACGAAGATATTTTAAACCCTCCTCACGGGAAATGCGTTTGCAATTCGGCGGGAAAATGCTGGAAACTGTTACAAGATTAAACGGAGCAACCCCCGCATCCCGAAGCGCCAACTCAAACGAGGTCAGGTACTCTTTATGAACACCAACTCCTTTGGTAAAAAAAATTTTTGTCGGTAATAATGATGCCACCGCATAGGTTTCGTTTTTCTGTTGTCACGCGCCGGAAAAAATGCAGGCGCATGTTACTTTAACGAAATATTAATTGATATAACTTGGTCAATAAGTCCAGTATATAAATTTGTGACAAAAAAACAATTGTGGATAAGTATTTATCCGTCTTTGGCGGGTAAATACAAGGTTGGGTTGCGTTATTTTTTAAATATTGTACTATATTAAAGTCGAAATTTCATTTTTTGTTAATGAAACCTTTTGCAATCAGCTTAGTTATAAAGGATAGAATTCATATGTTCTTCTCTGTTTGGTTTTGAAAACGCCAAATCTGAGAAAAATTCGTCCTTTACATCGCTCATGGCATTTTTTGAAAGTTTAGAAGAAAATGCGGATACAAATGCCAAAGCTCTTCAGGACGAGGAGCTTTTGAGCGCGTCTGTAAAAGACCCTTCGCTTTTCGGAGCGTTAGTAGATCGCTATCAAGATGCGTTCCTGCGAGCGGCAATGCGCGTTGTAAATCAAAAAGAAGAAGCGGAAGACATCGTTCAAGACGCGTTTACAAAAATTTATGTACACGCAAATAAATTTCAAAAGCAAGAAGGGGCATCGTTTAAAAGTTGGGCATACAGGATAGTTTTAAATACGGCGTTTACGCACTATAGAAAAGCACAAAAGCATCGCGAGCATGGAGTTGAATTTGAAGATCCGTTCCTTGTGGAACAAGTTTTGGCATCGCATGTTGAAGAAATCCCAATCGATCGATATGTCATCAACGCGGTGATGGAAGAAATCCCGGAGGATTTACGCTCGCTCCTTACCGCGCATTATCTGGATGATCGATCTTATAAAGATATTGCGAAAAAAAACAAGACGACGGTTTCAGCAATTAAAATGAAATTATTCAGGGCTCGCGCCGCATTCAAGAAGGTTCTTGAAACGCACGAAGTATAAATTTAGCGGTCTAACAGAAAAATTAAACCTCTTGCATAATCACTTTTAAAAACATGGAAAACGCACATTCAATTTCACCAAAGATAAAATCAACAATAATGCGCAAAGTGTATGGCGTATGGCTCATGCGCCAAGCGGCTCCTGTAGTATTTTTTGAACTTCCCGCAATAGGAATTCTTGGTTTTTTTGCAGCAAAATTCATCTTCGTTGAAACGGTGCTCATGAACATGGTTGCATCAGTTAACGGCATTACGGATGGGATCCGTTTTATACTTATGGCGTTTCTCCATACGCGAATTGAGACGCAGATCGTTCTCGGCCTCTCTATTGCTGTTGGTCTTTTCTTTATGAAAGATTCGGCCAAAAGCATTCGGGGACTTTCTCTCATGTTGCGATAACGCGCGTTCGCGTTATACAATTTCTATGTAAAAACACCCCGCTCAAAAGCGGGGTGTTTTTATTGTGGCTAGCGATGAGCGAGATAAAAAAA
>CAYIPF010000102.1:0-2071 GCA_964365285.1 uncultured Candidatus Saccharibacteria bacterium
GTGGATAATGGATTTTTTGGAGACTAAACTTATGGAAGTCAGACTTCCATAATATATCCGTCTATACACGCGCAGTCGTTTTCTTTTTTTTCATTATTTTTGTTGTTCTCTGGAGACGGAGATCGTGTGGATGTTTGCCAAATAACTCTACTCAAACCATTCAACGATGACGAGGCCTGCTATGCCGGCGGTGCTGGCGCCGGCGCCGCCGGTCGTATCACCGATTTCCCCAAGGCCAGGCCTTGGGGAAAACAGGCCTAAGGTAACACAAAGGCCTGGCCTTTGAGGAATGGAAGTCAGACTTCCATAAATTGTCAAAGATCGGATGTTTGATGATAGTCCGCGAGAATCGGGGAAATCCCCGAGGCCTGGCCTTTGTTAGTTCTGCAGGGTTCTGTTCTACAGGAGCGAACCTGTAGAAGTCAAACTTCTACAAAGATTGTAGAAGTTTGACTTCTACAGAACACAACGCTTTCCAAGGTGTAACCTTGGAGAGGTTATACATCGCATTACTCAAACCAATAGACGATGGCGATGCCGGAGCCGCCGGCACCGTAATGTTGAAAACGACAATAACCCGCGACCGCGGAAATGTGTGACATGCCCGCCAAGGCAAGGCCTCGGGCAATCCAATACAACAAAGACCAAAAAACCGTTAGGTCTGCGGAAGTCAAGCTTCCGCAGGTTCTATCTCCGTAAAGGTTTAACCTTTACGGAGAAAACCTTTACGGAATAATGATGAAATAAGAGCGGGGGAAATGGGGATAAGCAAGTTCCTGGAAGTTCTCGTGTATGGAAGTCATACTTCCGTAAAATTTGGGTCTAACCTAAATATTCCTTTTTTATCCTTTTATTGTCTAAAAATACGGCTGAATTTTTTTTATGAGCTCTATCTTTTGCGGGGAGCCCGCAGAAACTTCTTCATACCACTTTTCAAGCTTTTTACGCAGCATCCTCCTTTCTTCGGGATACCTGTCCGCGACATTTTGCGTCTCCATCGGGTCGTCAATAAGATTATACATCTCTTCTTCTGGTATGTTAATCGGTTGTCCGGTGAGCGCCTTCCACCACGATATTTCCTCCACTCTTTCTTTGGAAAGCCGCAGAATATATTTCCATTCCGGAGTTCTTATCGCAATATCTTTATATTGCCCGCTTACAACGTTTATTCCGCGCATTTTCAACGGAAACATCACTTCCAGCGCCGCTTCTTCCCAAAGCGGATTGCGTTCTATAAATACTTCTCGGCGCGCGCCGTCTTTTTCTGTGCCGTTCATAATAGGCGCAAGACTTTTCCCTTGCATCCCGTCGGGTACAACGCCGCCCAACAATTCAATAAGCGTCGGGAATACGTCAACCGAACCCGCAAACGATAAAATCTTTTGCCCTGTTTGAACCGATGGAATAAATATAAGAAGCGGAACATGGACTTGGGTATCCAATACGTCGTAGTGGGCAAAATAACCGTGTTCATGGAGTCCTTCCCCGTGTTCGGATTCTATAATCACGATAGTTTTTTCAAGTAAATTTCTGCGTTTTAATTCGTCAATCAATTGCCCTAAAAAATCATCAAACGCCCGCACACCGTTATCGTAATTATCAATAACGTATTGAACGTCGTAGTTGTAAAGTGTTTTACCGCTTGCATAATCAATCCCCTTGTATATGTCTTGAAAAGTGGTCCAATCCAAACCCCTGTTTTTAAAAAGCCCGTTATAGTCCTTGTCGGCGTATACATTTTGGAAGCCGTCTCCATACGGCCAATGTACGCCTCCCACGGCGAGCCAAAGGAAAAATTTTTTGCCGGCCAACGCGTCAAACTCCAAACTCAATTTCTCTTGAGGAAAAAATTGTCTATGCTTGTTAGATGTATCAATATAATACTGATATTTGTCAAAACCGCGGGAAAAACTTTTTTTGAGCGCGGGGTTAATCTCAAACTCGGGCGACGAAGAAATTGCGGATGTCTCATAATTTTTGCTTTTCAAATACTCGGCAACCGTCATTTTGTTATCGGGAAGAACGGTCTCAAAATTCGTTACCCCGTGAGATGTGGGATACAGGCCCGTAT
>CAYIPF010000103.1:0-2049 GCA_964365285.1 uncultured Candidatus Saccharibacteria bacterium
GGGCAACTCTACTTTGGCACTCATCAGCATCGCCGGCCATAGTAAAGAGTGGAAGCGGTTGATGTCCATCCCAATCACGTGAACCGCGGCCGGCCACCACTCGAGATATTTTTTATCCGGATAGCCGCAGACCGTTAAATAATTTACGAGCGCATCCGACCACACATACATGACGTGCTCCGGATTTTGGGGGAGGGGAATTCCCCACGTGATGCTCTTGCGCGAAAACGAAATGTCCTTCAATCCTTTCTTCATGAACTCGGCCATTTCGTTTTTTCTGAAATTGGGAAAAACATTTGTTGGGTTTTGCGCATACCACGCTTCTAATTTCTCCTGATACGCACTCCATTTGTAAAAATAGCTTTCTTCTTTCACGCGGGATAGTTCTTTTCCGCAAAATGAATTTGGGCAATATCTTTTTCCGCTCTTTTCTATCGTATCTTTCTCGGTCCAAAACGTTTCATCGCTAACACAATACCAGCCCTCATACATATCCGGATAGATATCATCCCCTTCCCAGAGTTGGGTGAAGAAATGCTGCGCGGCCGCAATGTGGTCGTTGTCCGTGGTGCGAACGAAGCGGTCGTAGGAGATGAGAGAAGCGTCCATGAGCTTTTGAAAATCCGCAGACATTTTGTCCACGTACGCTTGGGGAGGGAGACCGGCGGCTTTGGCGGACTCGGCGACTTTTTCCCCGTGTTCGTCCGCGCCCACGGTGAAAAGGACTTTCTCCCCATTCAAACGATGCACGCGCGCGAGGACGTCCGCAATTGTTTTCTCATACACGTGGCCCATGTGGAGCTGGGCATTGGGATAGTCAATGGCACACGTGATGAAGAAGGGCTTGGACATGTTTTGGATTAGGGCTTGTAATGCATTATAAGACTATTTTGAACGCGAGGATTTTTTGAATAATTTCACAGGCTATTCATAAGGCAGGTAATTATACTTAGCGACATAAGTAGTTGATAATTTTGTGTTTGAATGGTTGTTTTTTCCATTCTTTTGTTAGTGCTTTTTTTAGTTTTTTTGTTTCGTCGAACGCGGTGTTGCTGGTAACGTTTTTTCTGGTTTGTCTCCAGCATTCTTCGACAGGATTCAGATCGGGGCTTGTGATTGGAAAATATTCTACGCGAATATTTTTCGAGTGTTTTTTGAAATATTTTTGAACGATTTTAGCGGTGTGCCATGTCGCGCGATCGATGATAAAAAAGATTTTTTGATATATTTTTCTTAGTCGTTCGAGGAATGCGATTGTTTTTGTTGCGAGTTGTTTTACAACAAACTTGTAATGAAACTTTGAATCAAACGTGTACGCTCCGTACACGTTCGTGTTTTGAAAACTTCCGTTTACGTGTACGATTGGCGCTACACCAATCAGACTCCAACATCTTTTCTTGTCCGCGTCCCGCTTGAAATGACATTCGTCAATGCAGATGATTTTGAATTCATTTGCCAAAGGCAATATCTTCCGTTTAAACTTTTTTTAAACGATTTAACCGCGACCGGGTCGCGGTTTACGTGCATCGGACGAGGAACTTTCCACGACATTCCAAAATCATTCAATAGTCTTTCCACGTGACGCTGCGTATAACGAATACTGTATTCATCGCGCAGGAACATGATAACATCTTTCGTTTGCCAACCGCGGCGAACAGTTCCATCAACATATTCTTTCGACAAGCGCGCTCGCAGCGCGCTTTTTTGTCGCGCAGACAAGCGCGACGGTTTTCCCGAACGAGGCCGGTCATAAACGGAGTCGAAACCTCGTTCCAAAAAACGTGCGCAAACATTTGAAACCGTTCCCTGAGACACACTCAATAATTCCGAAATATTTTTTTGAGTCTGATTCCGACGACGCAAAAACAAAATATGCAAACGCGTCTTCGCACGAGAATCTTTTTCCGACTTATACCTTTTTTCGAACTCACGAACAGACAAACGAAAATTCACAAAAAATCACCAAGAAAAAGAAACAAAAGAACTATTAAAGACTTATGTCGTTAGCTATAATTAACGTTTTCAACTATTCGAAAAGGAAATCCATTC
>CAYIPF010000104.1:0-1963 GCA_964365285.1 uncultured Candidatus Saccharibacteria bacterium
ATCTCCAGCGCCATTTGTTAGATGAGACTGCAGTTGAAAGAGGTTTTCAAAACTGGAATGAACTTGTCGAAGAGATGAAAAGAGAGGGATATAAAGAACGATTTGATTTTTTGCCGGGCAGAGAAGGTATTGAACGCATCTATGACACACCTGTCTTAACCGTTCAGAATCATTTGCTTGACAGAAAAGCGCGTAAAAATAATTATGTGAACTGGCGAGATGTAATTGAAAAGAAATTGCATGGAGAGCGTGATTACGCTTTTTTTGACGATATTTTGAAATCAAACGCTCGGCGCTTAGAATTTGAAAAGGATGAGTTTAAAAAATTAGCAGAAGAGGTGCAATATCTTAACGAAAAAAAGCGTGAAGTATTGGTTTTTGACACTACAGACTTACGAGCCGCGCCCCAAGAGCAAATGCAGGAAATGTGCGATAGATTAGACATCAATTTTTCTCCTGAAATGATCAGGTGGGGCGAAAAGCCGGTTGATTTCCACACAGAACAAAAGAAGCAATCTGAAAAACTTTGGTATGACACTCTTTATTCCAGCAGTCGGATAAATCCTCCAACAGAAATTCCGCCAACGCTTGATAGGTTTCCGGAGTTTATGCAGACATATTTAAAATCCGATAACTTACCAATTTACGCTGAGTTGTCAAAAAAGAAAATTCTTACAGCCGAGCTTCGCCACGAACTCAACGAACGAGAATTCCAAGTTAAAGTTACGGACGACAACAAAGAATATCTGCGGAGGCTCGGACTGATTGAAAGCGGAGCGGAAGCTGGAGAGAAGATTTCAATAAAATTGAAGCACCTTGATCCAATTTATGCGGTATCAAATGAACCGAAGTTAATTGAACAGTCCGAGTTTCAAATATCTAGAGCTCGATATGAAAATGAGATAAAAATCGTTTCTGATGTCATATCAGAAAATGATGAGCACACCCGAGAGATAAAAGGAGGTGGCGGGGAAATAAAATTCCGATAAGAAATTAAAAAGTAAGGCGTGCCAATTTCTTTATTGACACGCCTTGATGATTTGCTCGACTTTTCCCGCGAGCGGATCTGTTGCCTGAAGTTCGATGATCTCAAGTCCTTCCCAGTTGACACCGGTTCTATCCTCGTCATCGTACTTCAAGCGTTGAACAATCGTTGCTTCGGTGTCGCCACGCCCGCGCATTCTTTCAATCTTGAGGTCCTCCGTGATTGAAATACGGACTATGACAACATTGTTGAGTCCAAGATTGACTAGCTTGTGGATGCCAGCGAATCGTAGAGTCAGAAGCGGATTATGCGTACCCGCGCGCAAATCCACTTTCCTTGTACCGTAGTAGTCACCTTTGTCAGTCTGTTTTACGAGCACAAGTTCTGGATTATTCATGAAGTATGTGGCGTGTAGAAAATGATAGTCTACTCCGTCTACCTCATTGGTTCTTGGTGATCTGCTGGTACAAGACACCACTTTCCTGAATTTGTCGGGATGTCTCTTTGTCAGTTCAGCAATGAGGGTTGTTTTACCACTACCGCCGTCACCGACGAACACAAATAGCTTCTTCATTCAGCACCTCCTTTTTGATTGTGAAAGAACCTTCGAAAGTTATTTATACCACAATTTCAAATTTTTTTCAAGTCGCCAAAAAATTCCGAAGCGAAACCCGCCCGCATTCATTCCCCAGACCCCTTTCTGCGGGCGGGAAAATTCAGCCGAGGTTTTGCCAAATCCAAATCCCCAGAAAAATAGTTTTCGCAAAACCGAGTCAGAATTGAAGCCTCACCACCTGCCCGATTTATTGAGGGCAGAGTCTAGCAAAAATGTTCTCCGCTAATCTGTTTTGCGCGCGACCGATTCGTTCTGTTTTGGTGTGTTTATTGTACCAAGCTCGAACCTATTTTCAAAACAAATGATGTCGCACGCGCGGAGCGCGTGGTGACTCTGACCAAAATCGTACGCTCGGAGAAAGC
>CAYIPF010000105.1:0-1882 GCA_964365285.1 uncultured Candidatus Saccharibacteria bacterium
GAGACGCGGAAGATAACGGCAGTTGCCTGCTTCGGTTTTTGAAATGGGCTTTTGGAACCGCGTTTCGATACGAGATTTTGGAAATCCTCTATTTTTTCGTTCGCTTCTTCGTCTATTCATATTTGGTATTTATTATTTTTAGTTTTTTCTTTCAATCGCTTGTTCCAAAAATCGCCCTTCAGCTTCTTGATACATTCTCCGAGCCATATGTAGGCGCTATGGGTATTTATTTCTTGCTTTTGGGGATTCTTCGCCGCCGCGGAAAAAAAATACCAAAAGATGCTGGCGAGGAATTTTTTATTCTTTGGACATTGTTGCTTATTGTCTCGTCGGGTTTTATTTATTTTTCAAGCGAATTCTATTTTGATCGCACTTACAATCTCATTATGAAAAATTCGCTTGCAGCATTGATATTCAGGATTGGAATATTTTTGAAATAATAGGCGCATTGTATAAAAATTTTTGCAGCGACTTTTATTTGGATTTTTAAAAAAATCGCCGAGCACGCATGTGCTCGGCGTTATTCGTCGTCTTGTGTAAGAATTTTGCCACTTCCAAATTCGGTGTTCATTGGTACCCCCTCTTTACACATCGCGCATATATCTTTCGGCCACGCTTCTAATTTCATATCAACCAACGAATAAAGTTTTGGCACATCAAGATCTTTTTTTGTTATTCCTCCTCTGTTAAAGAATGTTCCGACGCCAACGACACCCCCCCTTGCTTTACGAACGAGGGCGATAACTTTCTTAAGCGATGCGCCTGTGTTTAAAACATCGTCAACGACGAGTACGCGCCGTTCACAAATCAATTTGTTAAATTCGCTGGCAATAACAAATTTTTCGTTAGAGGTTTTATCGGCGGATACAGCATGTACGAGCGTTGAGGATATTTTAAATTTCCTGCTGTTTCTTGTCATCGCTTCGGCTGTGAATCGAGACATAATTGATCCCCCAACCGCTGGACCAATTACAAGCGAAATTGAATCGTCTTTGAATTGAGCGGCGATTTCCCGACAAAGGCGATACGCAATATCCTCAATTTTGAATATTGCCATTTTGTTTATATAGACCGAGCCATGAAGACCAGAAGAATATCTGAAGTGCCCTCCGCGAATGATTGCGCCCAAAGATTCAAATATGCCCACAAAGTCGCTTTCCATGAAGCCTCCCATTGTAAATGAACCCTCTTTATGCTGAGTATATATTTGTAGCGGAAAAGCAAATTTATGTAAAACAAAAAGAAAAAATCCTCACAATAAGGATGAAGCGGATTATTTTTCCGCAGTCATGATGAAGTATGGGGGGAAATTGCGGATCTCAATAGAAAGATCGATTTTTTTCTTAAAGTATTTTTTGAGATACGGAAACATCAATGGTGAAATTTGGTAGAGAATAAATCGCCCATGTTCTGAGAGTCCCTTGAATGTGTGTTTTACAATTTCGCGCCGTTCGCTTGAATTAAAGAAAGAAAACGGGATGCCGGAAATGACGGCGTCAATGCGCGGGAGCTTTAAAGCGGAGAGTTTTTTGCAAATTTTTAATACATCTCCGTGTACGATTTCAAGGCGAGGATCCTGAATTTTTTTTAACGTGGCGATGAAGCGCGGATTTGTTTCAATCGCGATGAGCTTGCCGCCGTGAGGCACATGCTCTAAAAGCGCCTTGGTAATGACGCCGTCCCCCGCGCCATATTCAATGATGCACGCGCGAGAATGATGCGGAAGTTTTTTTAAAATTTGTTTGACAACAAAACTCGAGCTTGGCGTGAGTGCTCCGACTTTGTAATCATTCAGTGCGGTTTTAAGGAAATTAAGTTTAGACATTGTTTATCTTGCAGAAACCAATGCCGAGGGGCGAAGCCCCGAGGCAACTTCTTCGGC
>CAYIPF010000106.1:0-1836 GCA_964365285.1 uncultured Candidatus Saccharibacteria bacterium
TTGCTCCTCGCAAAAACCCAGGGAAATTCTTAACGCGTATCGGGGACTCCTCGCTAAATTTCCCGTTCGAAATGAAGCGGTTCATTTCGAACCCCGTCAAAGCTTCCCCGAAGCTTTGACCTCGGAAGCGTATACTACTGTATCCGCTTCCCGATCTTCGCTAGGTAATAAAAAAACCTAATGATCGCATTAGGTTTTTTTCACGGCTTTATCAATCATTTCTTTAATTTTTTTCTGTCTTTTTTTAGAAACCCCAAGAATTTTTGCTGCTTCTTCTAATGTAGCACTCCTACAAACAAAAAATTTCTTTTTCCGCCCTAGCATTACAAACCTCCTTTGTAAAAGACCTTAATTATAAGGTTAGAAAATATAAAATTATTTTACAATAGCACTCTGCACCACATCTCCTTGCTGAATTGCGCGGACAATGTCCATCCCCTTTGTTACTTTTCCAAAAACCGTGTGCTTTCCGTAGAGATGCTGTTGGGCTTTGTGGGTTACAATGAAAAATTGGCTACCATTCGTGTTTGGACCCGCATTTGCCATCGCAATCGTCCCGACATCGACAGGAAGCGAAGTGAGCGAATAATCATATGAATACCCCTGCGCTTCATATTGTTTGATGATTTCTTCCGGCACGCCAATTGAGCGCGGATTCATTTCATCTGCAAACGCATATCCAGGACCACCAGTCCCCACGCGCGGATCGTCTGTCTTTGAAAGCGGATCTCCTCCCTGAATCATAAAATCCGAAATTACGCGATGAAACTTCGTTCCGTCGTAAAACTTATCCTTCGCGAGCTTCATAAAATTCTCAACTGTTTTTGGCGCAACCGCCGGATACAATTCAAGCTCAACGTCTCCCCGAGATGTCCTTAAAATTATTCGTTGTGGTTCCAATGCAATTTTTATATCAACGGGCGCACTTTCATTTGGAGCCATCACTTCGGTAGGTTGTCCAAAAAGAACATACGCGCCTATCGCGATAATAATTAAACCGATGCTAATGCTTATATTTTTCATATTTTTTTTATTTTATTTATTTACTTTTTCGTCTAAAGCGGAAAAACGCGGAAATTGAAATGCCGATGGACAAAGGTGCTTCAACGGACAAAGGTCACATCGAGGATCCCGAGCCCTGCATACAGCTCTCCCGTGCTCAATGATGCGATATGTTAATTTAAACCATTCTTTTTTCGGAAAAAGCCCCATCAAGTCTTGCTCAATTTTTTCAGGATTATCTTCAAATGTCAAACCGAATCGTTGGGAAATCCTCCTCACATGCGTATCTACGGCAACACCCTCTATAATACCATACGCATTTCCCAAAACAATATTTGCGGTTTTGCGCGCGACTCCAGGAATCTCAAGTATTTCTTTCATCGTTTTTGGAATTTTACCTCCAAACTTTCTCCGTATCATACGAGCCGCGCCAAGAATGTTTTTTGTTTTTGAACGGAAAAATCCCGTCTGATATATATCTTTCTCAAATTCTCGATGGTCGGCGCGAACATAATCATTCAGTGTATGATATTTTTTGAAAAGCTTTGCCGTAACCTCGTTGACCTTTTTATCAGTGCACTGGGCGGAAAGAATGACAGCGACCAAAAGCTCCCAATTATTGGAATATCGCAAAGCCATCCGCGCGCGCGGATATGCGCGCTTCAAAACGCCAAGGATTTTTTTGGCTCGTTTTTGCTTTTGTTCGCGTGATTCTTCTTGAAAATTTTGATGTGTCATTGTTATTACCTAGCGAAGATCGGGAAGCGGATACAGCAGTGTACGCTTCCGAGGTCAAAGCTTCGGGGAAGCTTTGACGGGGTTCGAAATGAACCG
>CAYIPF010000107.1:0-1830 GCA_964365285.1 uncultured Candidatus Saccharibacteria bacterium
CGCTCGGAAGCGTATACTGCTGTATCCGCTTCCCGATCTTCGCTAGGTAATAAAACCCCACGCTCATTTAGCGGGGGGTTTTATTTTAACAATTTTTTCTTAACGAACGGGGGACTTTGGAGGGGGCTGTAATGGCGCGTTTGACGGAGAAACTTGGGACTGCGATTGAGGCGACGGACCCGATTGTTGGGATCCTTGAGAAGGTGGCGCTTTCATTTGCTGGACAAGTTCGCCGGCAGGATCAAGGTATGACCAGTTCATAATCATATCGTCATTGAGATACACGATGCCGTCTTTCGGAGCCTATGGCGCCGCACGAAAAGGAACTAATTGCTCCCTACCTTCTTGATCTTTAATAACAATAAACGGATCGGTAAGAGTGGTCCTGGGAAATCTTGATATCTTTCCGAACATAAGACCGCCCGAAGAAAGAGAAACCGTAGCATAACGATCAACGGAAAAAACACTCTTCCAAAGCACAACCCCCATAATACCAACTCCAATAATAACACCGACCGCTATCAATTTGATATTTGTTTGTATAGACACGTGTAATATGCTTTAAATTTAAAATATGCGAATTATATATAAAGAACGAGGAAATGCAAATCAATCGTCTAAGGCGCTGGCGGAGGCGGTAAAGCAGATGCACCGACTTGAGAAGGCGCGCCACCAATAGATTCTTGCACCATAATTCGCGTTGCATCAAATTTTATTTTTTCCTTAATATTCTCTCCGGCTTCCACGGAAACCTGATTGCCCACCTTGATGTCTTTTAATAAAATTTCTTTTTCTATGAACGGCGTTGGAAAAGATGCTAGCGAAGGAACTTCCCCTACCTTTCGCCCACTCTGCTCCTTTTGCGCCACTTCAACCTCTTTTTGAAACACTTTTGAATCTTTTTGCGTCATACGAATGATTTTCGTCATGCTTGTAACGACAACTTCCCGTTTTTCCGGCAAATCTTCAAATGGATTCGGCAAAGAAAAGGCCTTTATTATGAAAGAGCCGCTCTTAACTTCTTCAACGGTCCCCGAAACGAAGCGCATATCAGGAATTGAAGGGAAAAATTTTTTTGCCTTTTCAATTTTCGTTTCCAGTTCCGCAACAGACCCGCTACCAATAAGAATACCGCCACCAAAAGGATAGTATCTCCCGCCTACAAAACCCATGACGATTCCTACAATAATGCCAACAACAAGCGTGTTTTTATTTTCCATAAAATTATATTAAATACCTATAAAGTCTCTGGGTGTATGGCATCACGAATTATATATAACCAAAAAAACAAGTTGTCCACAGAACATGCATCACAATACGCATAACGCATATTACGAGACATTAAAGCGTGTATCATAAATCAATGAACGCCGCGTAAAACGCAAAAAATTGACAAAATATGATTTTTTTAATACTTTTATAATATGCCAAATACATCATCAGCAAAAAAAGCGTTGCGACAGTCAATCCGCCACGCGGTACATAATCGCGCAAAACAACAAGCGTTGCATGATATTGAGAAAGAAATTAAACGACTTGCGCTAGGAGGAAAAAAAGGCGATGCGGAAAAACTTATCACGCACGCATATAAGCTTTTCGATAAAGCCGTAAAAACCCAAGTTATCAAAAAAAACGCCGCCTCACGAAAAAAGTCGCGTCTCACAAAACTTGTTAAGCAAAATGTGTAAAAACCTCTTACCATAAAACAATCCCCGCTTAGCGGGGATTGTTTTATTACCTAGCGAAGATCGGGAAGCGGACACAGTAGTGTACGGTTCCGAGCGAGCAACGGGAACAATCTTTGTTTACCTAGCGAAGATCGGGAAGCGG
>CAYIPF010000108.1:0-1718 GCA_964365285.1 uncultured Candidatus Saccharibacteria bacterium
TCGCGGCGCTATGCGCCCGCGCAACATCGCATACGTGGATATAATCCCGAACGCCAGTACCATCAGGGGTCGGAAAATCGTTGCCGCATACGGAAAAAACTGCTCGTTTTCCAAGAGCGGTTTGAAAAAGAGCCGGAATAACGTGCGTTTCAGGCTCATGGCGCTCGCCCATCTCAAACTCCTCATCCGCTCCCGCGGCGCAAAAATATCGGAAAGAAATTGAATTTAAGCCGTGAGCTTTGTGACAATCTTCAAGTATGGTTTCAAAAACTAGTTTGCTGAATCCATAGGGATTTATGGGTTTCTTAGGATGACCCTCGCTGATTTCTTTTTCGATCGGTTCGCCATAAACGGCCGCTGAGGAGGAAAATATAATTTTTTGCACATTTGTTTCCCGCATGCAACGCAGCACATTGAGGCTGCCAGTGATATTCGTTTCATAATAATCAAGCGGCCGTTTTATAGAATCGGGCACATTGGCAATGGCGGCAAAATGAACAACGGCGTCTAACGGATGCGACTGAAATATTTTTCTCATGGCTTTGTAATCGCGAATATCCGCCTCCAGATATGAAATGCGTTTATTTTTTAGAATATTATCTTTGCCTTGTAAAAAAATATCAGCTACGATAATGTTAGCGTCCGACTGCTTGATGAGTTGTTTTATGAAGTACGACCCGATGTACCCCGCCCCTCCGGTAACAAGAATGTTCATACTATTTGGTAGCCACGATCACTATGTTCCAACAATAACGCTTCAAAAACGGCAAGACACGCAATAGCCAATGATCAATTCTTTCAAGCCGACCATAGGTCTTTCGAAGATTCTTATGGTCTGTCAGAATTTTTTTCCAGTAACGTTCTTTATTTGGATCAACACGATCAATAAAATAAAACTTAAGAAAAATAACCAAGGTAGCAAACCAAAATGTGGCCGTGGAAACGCCGCTAAAATGTTTTCTAAATAATTTGAGTTGTTTCATTTTTATCGGGTGCTCATCTTCGGTCCGCACGCCCATGGCCAGGCGGCGGTAAACGTTTATAATCGGATTATGAGCGAGTGGATCCCAGGAAACAAACATACCTCCCGGTTTTAGAATGCGTTTTGTTTCAATCATCGTTTTTTCAATATCCACGTGGTGCAATAAATTGGCGGCATAGACAATATCGAAAGTATCGTCGGCAAAAGGCATTTGGTGGGAATAGGCTTGCGCGACAGCTACTTTTACGCTGTGTTTCTTGGCGACCTTTTCCACGAGTCGCAACATGCCCCCGGAAATGTCCGTTGCAACGACATCGGCGCCTTGTTTAGCAAAATACACCGCTGCTTCGCCCAACCCGCAGCCAAGTTCGACAACTTTTTTTCCTCGGATGTCTCCAAGCAATTTAATAATGTGTCTGTTTTCTGGTGACGTACAGGCTTCAAAAAACTCATCAACCATCACCTCGTCAACATTGACTGATTTAGCCCATTCATCGTGGAAAACTTCCTCTTTATCTAAAACATGTTCGGTAAATTGCATAGTCGATTAATTAGTCGGCAACGTTTGCGCGTCTTCAACATTTTTTACAGACATCCCGACCGGTGTTTGCATATTTTTTGTTGCGGCCACGATATAGAGCTGTCGGTTTTTTGCCTCCTCAAAAATACGTCCCACATATTCACCTATAATACCAAGCATAATGATCTGAATGCCACCCATAATAATGATCGTCAG
>CAYIPF010000109.1:0-1707 GCA_964365285.1 uncultured Candidatus Saccharibacteria bacterium
GAGCACTTGCGCCTTCAACAGAGAGCTTAGTATACGGTGAGGTGGTGCCGATGCCAAGCCGTGCATTTGTATCATCCCACGCCAAGAGTCCATTAGCAGTACCAGACACATTAGTTCCGCTTGAAGCGTAGAACGACAAAGATCCCGCAATACCAGAACTAACACCGCCCGATCCGCAACCGCTGCATTCTCCGGAAATTACTAAATTTTCTGTCCGCAATGTCCCCGAAACCGTTAAATTACTTAATCGATCTATGTCTTGAGAAATGGCAATCATCTGAACAGCGTCTCCGGTACGAACATATGATTGATTTGCCTTTACCGCGACAGAAAGCATTTGTTCGGTCAACTGTTTAAGGGATAATACGGTGCGCCGATCAAGATTATCAAGATTGCGCTGAAACTCGTCCTGAAACGCCGTCAAATCAGCCGGAATGACGGCTTCGCGAACAATCATTTCGATCGGCTGATCTGATGACGCCGATACCGCTGATTGTTGAACGATGATTGTTTTTCCCTCTCTTTTTTCTTCGGTTGATGCCGTGTCGCGTGCCCCCCGGAGATACTCGGAACTCCCTTCGGTCACCACAAAAATTGGAGCTTTCTCAGCTGGCCGTTTTGCCTTAAAAACGAAAATCCTATCAGACGGACTCAAAAGTTCCGTAATATAATCCCTAAAACCGATAAGTACGCGCTGTGTGCCCGAAAACAATGAAGAAACTCTCTCAAGCATGGCGTTTCCAAATGGAGTAAGCAACGCGTAGCGTTCTTCATCGCCAAGAGAACGGGGGGAAGCGCTCTGCGCTTTCTCCGCGTGCGTTGCAATGCGCGAAAAATTAATATCACGCGAAAACACTTCAACAAAATTATCCGCGAGCATTGCGGCGGCGCCATGCGCGCTCGATGAAATATCGCGCGCAATGGAAACCGCGTCTTCAATGCCCGGAAAAACCCGCCTCGTCCGCGCAAAATCAGAAAATATTTCACTTGTAAAAAAGAACCCAAACAAAACCGCAAAAGCATACGCAAGAATCGCGCGGTCTCTCGAAGCGCTTCTCAATCCTGAAAATTTGGAATGGGCGGGTTCCGAGAATCGCGTAGCGCCATAAGAACGCTCTGGCGGAAAACATTCATTTGCTTTTGCTGTATCATCGGACGGAGTTATGACAAAAATTTTTTTAGAAAATACTTCCGGCAATTCATCATTCTGCGGACAGGATTTTGAAACCGTCTCTTCAGAAAAAAAATTATCGCCCTTTGTCACAGGTACATTCGGATCTGCTGACCTCAGTACTTCCTCGCTCGCGCTCGGTCGCACATGCGAAAAAATACCCTGAACAACTTTTTCATTCGTTTGTTCGCTCCGAAGCGCACGACTCTCATCATGATGCACTGCCACACGAATATCCGGACGCGAAACAAAATCTTTAGTTTGTTGCGGAGCAAAATATTTTTCAACAAGTCCCTCCTTAAGAGGGCTCATCTCAATTGCCAATGTAGCTGGTGGCGTAGGCGCGGAAATATTTTCATCCGCCACACTGATAAAAACTTTTTTTATAAAAACTGTTTTTTCGTTTTTTTTGCGCGCCCCGGGAACGCCATTTGTTTGTAAAAAATGTTTCCACTCATTAGCGGATTTCAAATACTCCTCCATCCACCCATCAGTCGTTACCCAATTGCGCCCTAATTTCATTCCGTGTAATTTTC
>CAYIPF010000110.1:0-1657 GCA_964365285.1 uncultured Candidatus Saccharibacteria bacterium
GGATTTTGCCGTCTTCTGCGATTGCAATGCCAAAAAAAATACTGATTGAAGTTCCATTCACCGTGCAGGCACCTTACGCAAATTGGAATGACCCGCGACAGAAACATGGGTGCGAAGAAGCAGTTTCGCTTATGGCGCTTCGCTGGGCGGAAGGGAAAAAACTTACTTCTAAAGAAGCGCTTCGCGAGATTATAGCAATTTCTGATTTTGAAAAGAAAAAATACGGCGAATTTCAAGACGCATCTTCAGAGGACACGCTTGAATGGATTATTAAGGATTATTTTGGATATAAAAACGCGTTTCTGCGTTACGACATTACTGTCGAGGATATTAAAAAAGAGTTGGCAGAGGGCAATGTAGTCATTGTTCCCGTTGATGGCCGTACATTAAAAAACCCATTCTATACCCAGTCAGGACCGGAGCGTCATAAGATTCTCATCAAGGGGTATGACGACACAACGCAAGAGTTTATAACAAACGATCCCGGAACGCGCCGTGGAGAAGGGTATCGCTATGGGTATTCTGTCTTAGAGCGCGCTCTTGCGGATTATTTGACGGGGAAAGAGGAGCTGGTTTCGCAGATTCGTTCGGCGATGATTGTTGTGTCAAAATAAATACGACAGACGCGGCACAATTACTGTATTTTTTCTCTATGCTAGTGTTTTGCAAAACACTAGCATAGAGAGCAGATTATTTTTTGATCAGCTAAGCACAAACTTGCGAATTCCTTTTTGGTGTAGTATTTTTGAATTAGTCTGAACGCATTTCGGCGAGGAAAACCCCCCGCTAAAAAATTCAGAATTCGCGGAGGAGCCACACCGCTCAAAACCGCAAAAGAGCCGATTAAAAACATCGGCTCGAACCGTGTTTTAGTAGAAAGAAGAAAAGAAAATTTTTTAATCTTTAATCACATGATTACTCAAAAAGAAAAAGATGCGAAAAGTAAAGAAGTGGAAACGAGATTCCAACAATGGTTGGACAAAAATGAGATACCTTACTGGTATATCCAACAAGATGTTTCTACTTTTTCTCCCGCTCTCAAGAAATACTTAACTAAGCGGCCGGATTTTATGGTTCTTATTCCACATGTTGGATTTATTCTTGTTGACGTAGAGTATAAAAAACCGGCGAAAAAATTTGATGCATTTCAAATAGATAACAAAGAAACTGAACAATATTGCAACCTGCAAAACTTCTTTAATTTACAGGTATGGTATATATTCGCTAATGAAATGGATCATTATAATGATTGGTATTGGATACCAGCTTCAAAAGTATTAGAGTTCGCTAAAAAAGAAAATAAGATTTTCCACAATTTCAAATCCGGTGGCAACTACTGTCAGGTGTCCATGAAAAAATTTATTCAGGTCTCGCATAATGATAATATCGGTCGTATTTTCGCCGAAATTCCCAAATTTTACTAAATAATGGCGTAAATGCGGGGTAATGTGATAAATTGGGTCATAAATTGGGTCAGGAGCCTTTTTTAGGTCTGCCTGGATTTCTCAATGTTGACGCTAAGTGAAACTTATCAATTATTCTCTGTGTCCAACTTTCTTTTCCGAATGGCTTACTTTTATTGTGGCTAGCGATGAGCGAGATAAAAAAACAATTTTATCTCGTCAGCGCGACGACACAACAAAGGTCAATACCGCGC
>CAYIPF010000111.1:0-1648 GCA_964365285.1 uncultured Candidatus Saccharibacteria bacterium
CATCCATGGCAATAATCGCTGGCTTTCGCGCATAATCAAACAAAACCCCGCCAAAAATAACGGCTCCAGCGATTGCTCCGAATAAAAATTTTGACATGTGGGGCATAAAACGTTTTTTAATTTTGTGCTTGAAAGTCGTTAAACTTCATTATATGGTTATACCAGTAATTTGTCCTTTTAAAAAACAAACTGTGGGGGCAGTATGAGCAACAAATGGCCATTGATTGTTGTGGTGTTTTTGTTTACAGCGTTCTGCCAGCTTCAACTTGTCAAAGCTCAAGAAAAAAATGGTGAAATTCCGGATAGAACGCCTCTTATTGAAAAAATTCATGAAGCGCAAAAAATCGCGCTCACCGCGGAGCAATCATTTCAAAATATTATTGTGACGCTTCACGATGCACAGAACGAGCTTGCCGTGTTTCCAAAAAAACAAAAAGTGTCGTGCGAACATGAAAAACGGATCGCTGGATTAAAGAGCGCGATAGAAATGCTCACGATTCTCAAATTTCGTTTACTTGAAAAAACGCTCCTTGTGGTCTTGAACCGCGAATCGGGAGAATTGCGCCCAATCTATATTCAAGAACCGGAATATGAATTAAAAAAAACGAACAAACGCGTACTGCCGTTCTATCGTTCATACACACCCGAATGCCTTGTAACAAAAATAGACGGCAATGGCCACGGGAAAAATCTCCTTGTTCTTTGTGAAAACCGCGTAATGCCTGTTCTCGCATTAGCGCACTTTCACGAAAAAAAAGGCAAATATTCGCAGGATATATCGCATGTATATACCCCCTACTCTTCTCAAATACATGATCCGGCAATAATTGCCGAAGGAAAAAAATATCTTCCGCAAAAAATTCAAAACGCCATGGAATCCCTGCGGGAAAAACGAGTGCCTTCGCGGGCGTATCCGGGAGAATTTGTGCATTGGAAATTTTCTCCGGATTTCATTGAAGCGATTATTATAAACGAGCACATGGATCACGATGAATTTATTTCAGCGATGGCAGAAAAAGAACTGCGCGCCTCAAATAGTGGCGGTGTCGCAAAATATCCCTTAAGCAACCGATCGGCGATCCTGCCTCTTGTTGAAAAATTTTTTACGATTTTAGGCGCGAACACGGAGCGAGCATATATCTTCAGCGTTTCTAAATCCCGCGCCTGCTGTTTCGCGCAATTTATTCGATCAACATTTCATCTCGTTCAAAAAGAATATCCTGAAGCGAAACTTTCGGAAAACTTTTTTGCCGTTATGCGCGATCATGCCAACGCCATTGAAGCAATGATCCTCCTTTTTGATCGTGATCTCTCACAATTCACTCCACAAGCCCGCGAACTCTGCGAAAGCTCGCAAGAGCTTTTGGAAGATTGTCTCGCAGTTTCTTATAACGGTGGAGTTACTCGCTTAAACGCCGTCATCAAAACCTACGGTGAAAACTGGGACATGCAAAAAGCGGTACGAAAAGGCAAACGGTTTATTAAAAAAGGCCTTACGAACGAAACTAACATGTACCTGCAAAAAATCAGAGCGATACGGAAGCTTGAGAAATAGTCCCCAATCACCCCCCAATCGCACCCGCCCTATCAAAGGACGGGTTTTTAATGTCTTTTAGACAAAAAATAGTTTGCACGATATAATGTAATA
>CAYIPF010000112.1:0-1641 GCA_964365285.1 uncultured Candidatus Saccharibacteria bacterium
TTCTTCCCGCTCAATACGCGCAATCGCCTCAAAAACATTCTTTACAACAGGAAATTGCTCCGCATTTGTCCAGCCATTCCACTCATTCCCAATGCCGACGAAAAAAACACCAAAAGCTTCAGCGGAAGACCGATCTTCTTTTCCATCGCCGATAAACGCGCAGTCATTTGCCGTTGCGTTCTCCCGCCTCATAATATCAGCCAAATTTTCAGCTTTTGTTGGCGGCTTGCCATAAATACGCTCAAAGTACTTTCTGATATCAAGTCCGACGACAAGCTCAGCCAACGCCAAACAAGGAGTTGCGGAATTAATGTACAGACGCCTCCCGTTTCTCTGGCGCTCTTCAAGAAGTTCGCAAACGCCCGAGATGGTCCCTTGCGCTAAAATCTCGTCTCGTACCGCCGTACGATATTTCAGCTCATATTCATCCACGAGCTTTTGAATGGAATAAAACGCACATCCAAGCTTAACAAAGATCTCCTTCAATATCTCAAACCGCGTCCAATTAACTGGTGCTTCATGTAATATTTTTTTAATGATCGGCGCCGTCTTCGTATCAGAAGAAAAAAGATTAAAAAAAGCCCGTTGTTTTAATCTATTAGAGTTAACAAGAACTCCGTCAAAATCAAAAACAAGAACTCGCTTCATAAAAATCTCCTTAAAACCGATATAAACGACCATTTAAGAATACCTATTAAATTTATTACTTGTCAACAAACGGCAAAAACTTTCAAACATATTTTATCAGGTGGCAAGCTTTTATTTTTTTTGCTATGCTTTTATACAAGAAGACTTATGGACATTGTGCTATGAAAACAACGCAACACATTGAAAAACTCGATTCGATTCGCCACTCGCTGGCGCATCTGTTAGCGATGGCGGTTTTAAAAAAATTTCCAAACGCACAATTAGGAATCGGCCCCGTCATTGAAAACGGTTTCTATTATGATTTCAAACTCCCTGCACCAATTTCGAACGATGACCTGCCGGAATTTGAAAAATCTATGCGTGAACTCATTATCAAAAAATTCAATTTTTTTGGTAAAAAAGTTACGCCATTACAAGCGAAAAAACTTTTCCAAAACCAACCATTCAAGATTGACCTCATAAAAGAATTTTCGAAAGAAAAAAAACAATTAACCGTCTACGCCACATGCCCGCCCGAAATTAGAAATTGGAAATTAGAAATTGGAAATTGTTTTATTGACCTGTGCCGTGGTGGGCATACGGACACTACATCAGAAATAAATCCCGACGCGTTCAAGCTCACGCATATCGCGGGCGCATACTGGCGCGGTGATGAAAAAAATCCACAGCTTACGCGAATATATGGCATCGCATTCAGAACAAAAGAAGAACTCGAAAAACATGTCTGGCAATTGGAAGAAGCAAAAAAACGCGACCATCGCGTTTTAGGCGAACGCCTAAAGCTCTTCACATTCGCGCCTGAAGTCGGTCCAGGACTTCCCTTGTGGCTCCCGAATGGAACTATTATTCGCGATGAAATTGAACAGTACGCCAAAGAAGTTGAAAAGTCCTTAGGATATAAACGGGTAGCGACCCCTCATATCGCAAAAGAAGAACTATATCGTTTGTCCGGACACATCCCATATTATGCCGACAGCATGTTCCCTCCGATGA
>CAYIPF010000113.1:0-1524 GCA_964365285.1 uncultured Candidatus Saccharibacteria bacterium
GTTTACAGTATCCCGAAGTGGGACTGTAAACAACGCTGTTAAATCTTACATATTAGTATATCTAGTATACCGCATCTTTCTTTTTCAGTAAAAGTGAAATACGCGACAAGCGACATGGGACACGCGACAAGCGACTATGCTATACTATTGCTTATGCCGCTTTATTCATATACGGCGATTAATCGCGTCGGAAAAAAGTTTTCAAGCGAAAAAATAGCAAAAGATAAGGAAGAATTAAAGAACTCGCTGAAAGAAGATGGGCTTCTTGTTGTTGACGCCAGTGAGGATATTGGCACGGGTACGAAAGACGCGTGGATGCGCGTTACGACATTATTTGAAAATCTTCGCGGGGTGAGTTTGTTTGAGCGACTCGTATTCACTAAAAATCTTTCCGTAATGATTCACGCGGGACTTCCTCTGACGCGCGCACTTTCAGCAATCGGAGAAGAAACCAAAAGCGAGAATTTTCGAAATGTCATTACACGCATAATGGAAGATGTCGTTAAGGGCAAGCCGTTTTCTGAAGCGCTTTCACGGTATAATAAAATTTTCGGTGATTTTTTTGTGAGCATGGTGCAAGCGGGAGAAGCCTCGGGGAAACTTGATCGCATTATGCTTCTTTTGGCGCGACAGATAAAAAAGGACTACGATCTTCGGTCGCGCGTCCGCGGTGCAATGCTGTATCCGGTCATTATACTTTCAATTCTTTTTGTTATCGGTGTTTTAATGATGATGTATGTGGTGCCGACTTTAGCGCAATCACTTACGGATTTGAATGTAGAACTTCCGCTCTCAACGCGCCTTATCATAGGATTGAGCAATGTATTTGTTGAGTACGCGCTTTTTGTTTTTCTTGGAATTGCGTTGCTCATTTTTCTTTTCGTGCGGTTTATTCATTCGGCGTTCGGAAAACCCTTGTGGGATCGTTTCGCGCTTCATATTCCGTTGTTTGGAAATCTTATCAGAAAGATGAATGTCGCCCGCATTACGCGCGTTCTTTCGTATCTTCTCGCGAGCGGGACGCCGATTATTCGTTCGCTTGAAATCGCGCGGGATGTTGTCGGAAGCGCACGCTATAAAATTTCTTTGAGCGAACTTTCGGAAGAGATTGCGCAAGGAAAAACTATGGGGAGTTTTTTTCACGCACACGGCGATCTGTATGATCCGCTTGTCGCCGAGATGGTTTCGGCGGGAGAGGAAACGGGCAAAACATCAGAATTGCTTTTGGATATAGCTATTTTTTTTGAACAAGACATTACCGAGACAACAAAAAACCTTTCCTCAATCATTGAGCCGTTTCTTATGGTTTTTATCGGAGGCGCGGTCGGATTTTTCGCTATTTCCGTTATGCAACCAATTTATTCTTCGTTGGGAAATATTTAGTGAATAGCGTTTAGCGTTCAGTGTATAGCGTACAGAAAAATTCACGCGCTACTCGCTGTACATTGTCTATTATGCATCAAACACGCGGGTTTACCCCATTAGAGAAATTAAAAAATGCAAAAAATGCTTTGCGTTTTGTTA